>CALINZ010000223.1 GCA_938045085.1 uncultured Collinsella sp.
CGGGCTGACAATTTCGACTGTAATGGACGTTCTTGAATGACTAGTCGTTTAAGAACGTCCCCAACGACTACCCAAAGCAGCCTGTCCCCATTGCGCCAAGCGGCGTGTGCCGTTAAGCGGAGAGGCGTATTGTTGCCTCATCGTTTGGGTATACAATGGCTATTGGCTTGCTGCGGTGAAGGTCTGTCCGCTCCGCAGCTTTTTTCTACGGTTAAAGGAGTATGTATGTCCGTTGAGGTCATGAGGTCTGTGATCGAGGCCGCCGAGGGCCGCGTTCCCGTCGACACGCTGTTTACCAATGCGCAGATCGTCGACGTGTATGGCCAGCGTGTGGCGCCCGGTAGCGTTGCCGTCAAGGACGGTGTGATCGTCGGCGTGCTCTACGATGGTCGCGACGATGCCGCTGGCACCTATGAGGCAACTGAGGTCATCGACTGCCAAGGGCGCTATCTCGCTCCCGGTTTTATTGACGGTCATCTGCATATCGAGTCTTCGAACATCCGTCCCGCCGAGTATGCTCGCATGGCCGCGACGCGCGGTACTACCACCGCCATTGCCGACAGCCACGAGATTGCCAATGTGGCGGGTCTGGACGGCCTGCGCTTTATGATCGAGGACGGTCGCCGCGCACCCATCTCCATCAAGTACACGATGCCTTCGTGTGTGCCCGCGCTGCCCGACGAGCAGGCCGGTGCCGTTATTTCGGCTGCCGATATGCAGGCGTTTTTTGCCGAGCATCCGGGCGATGTCTTTGGTCTGGGCGAAATGATGAACCTGCCGGGCGTCTTTATGGCCGATCCCGAGACCTGTGCTCGTATCGACGCTGCCAATCAGACGCCGTCCAAACAGGTTGACGGTCATGCCCCGCTCGTTGCCGGCAAGGACCTCAACGCCTATGCCGCGGCGGGTATTATCGCCGACCACGAGTCGACGATTCCCGAGGAGGCGCTCGATAAACTGTCCCGCGGCATGTATGTGATGCTGCGTGAGGGCACGTGCAGCCACGACCTAGCCAATTTGTCCCCGATGCTGCTGGAGAATCCTGCCCGCGCCCGCCGCTGCTGCTTTGCGACTGACGACCGCGCTCCTTCCGATGCGCTTGCAACCGGCATGATCGACAATGCCTGCCGCGTGGCGATTGAGGCCGGTATCGACCCCGTGGTCGCTATCTCTATGGCGTCCCTCTCCACGGCCGAGGCGTTTGGCCTGGATCACGGCTGCCGCGACCCGCACGAGCTCCGCGGTGCGATTGCCCCGGGCAAGCGTGCCGACCTGCTGGTGCTCAATGACCTGACGTTTGCCACGGCTCCGCATCGCGTATATGCCGCCGGTGCCCTGGTGGCGCAGGACGGCACCTTTGTGGGCGAGATTGCACCCGAGATGGCCGAGGTTGCGGCCCTTGCCGATGAGCTGCGCGCCTCCGTTAAGCTGCCGAAGCTTTCGCTCGACGTATTCGACTATGCCTTTAAGCCGGGCGAGGCCGTGATCGACGTGGTGCCGGGCAAGGCCATCACGGGCATGGTTCGTCCCGAGAGCGCCGAGGGCCTGCGTCGCATTATGCTGATTGAGCGCCATGGCCGCGGCGTGTCGCTGCAGGCCGAGGGCGCCGACGGTGATGGTCCTGCGGGCCTGGGTCTTGTCGGCAAGCACATCGGTCGCGGCTGGGTGCGCGGTTTCACCATCACCGGTGGTGCCATTGCCTCCACGATCGGCCACGACTCGCACAACGTGTGCGTGGTGGGCGACAATGCGGCGGATATGATGGCTGCCGTCGAGGCCGTGGGCCAGGGCGGCCACGTGCTGGTGCGCAACGGCGAGGTCGTGGCGCGCATTCCGCTGGCGCTCGGTGGCCTTATGAGCGAGGGCACGGCCGAGGACGTTGCCGCGCAGCACGACGACTTTATGGTCAAGGCGCGCGCCATGGGTATTGAGCCGCCGCTCGACCCCATCATGGGCATCATCTTCCTGCCCCTGCCGGTTATCCCGACGCTCCGCATCCGCCCCGAGGGCATGTTCGACGTCACAACCTTCACCTACGCCGACTAGTCATCGGGGACGTTCTTAAACGTCTAGTCGCCTGCGACACTCTTTGACGTGTTGCCTGGCGCTGCGAATGTGGGACCCCTGGTGCGCGTGAGCTATTTGCCAGGTCCTTGTAACGTTTGCGCCCGCGGAGTCTTACCTGAGCTCCCTTTGGGTACGTTGGAATTGGATACACGTTCGATTCCAACAAGCCCGAAGGGAGCTTTTCTATGTTTAAACTGATTGCATCCGATATGGACGGCACGTTGCTTGACGAAAACAGCCAGGTGCCTCCCGAGACCTACGAACTGATTCTGGCGCTACACGAGCATGGCGTGCATTTCGCCGCATCGTCAGGTCGTCGCTACGATCGCCTGTGCGAGTTCTTTGCGCCCGTTCGCGACAAGATGGACTTTGTCGCCGCTAACGGTGCCCAGGTCTACGCCGACGGCAAGATGGTGGACCGCGAGGTGTATTCGCACCTGGCGATTCGAAAGCTCGCCCAGGCCGTCGCGACGTTTCCCAATCTGCATCTTGCGCTCTTTGACCGAACCAAGTCCTTTTTGCTCGATGACGAGTGCAAGTTCGTGCGCGAGGTCGATAAGGACCTTCCCAATGCCGAACGCATTTGGGAGCTGCCCGATCCCAGCGCAAATATCATCAAGGCGAGCATCTTTTGCGATGACGGTGCCGTTATGGACAGTGCGTACGTGCTACAGCGCGAACTTTGTCAGCTCTTTACTTTTGCGCCTTCGGGTAACGCGTGGATCGATGCCATGCAGCCCGGTGTGTCGAAGGCCTCGGGTATCGCGCAGCTCGCGGAGCATTACGGCATTGGTCGCGACGAGGTCATGGCGTTTGGCGACTCGATGAACGACTACGAGATCATTCGCTTTGTTGGCACGGGCTGCGCGATGGAAAACGCGCGCCCCGCGCTCAAGGCGGTGGCCGATCGCGTCGTAGGCTGCAACCGCGACCACGCCGTTCAGCATGAGCTCCGTCGCGTGCTGGAGAGTCTCTCCTAATCCGGCAGATGGGGACGTTCCTTTTCTGCCGGCAGCTGGGGACACTCCTTGTTGCTTGTGGCAAAGACTGTTCCCAACGACCAGTCGTTTAAGAACGTCCCCGATGACTAGGCGAGGGCGGCCATGATGGTGCGGGCGACGCCGTCGTGGTCGTTGTCGAACTCGGTGATGGCGTCGGCGGCGTCGCGGTCCTCGGACTCGCCGTTGATCATGGCCATGCCGTGGCTTGCTGCCTGCAGCATGGGAATGTCGTTGATGTTGTCGCCGAAGGCCCAGGCGTCGGCAAGGGGCTCGCCCAGATGCTCGCACAGCCAAGCCAATGCCGTTCCCTTGGTGGCTCCCTCGCCCATGACCTCGATATTCATGGCGTACGAACGCGTGACCTCGATGCCTTCGAGCGTGTCGAGCGCCGCCGCGATGGCATCGCGGTCGGCCGGCTCATGCCAGTACATGGCAATGCGTTCGAGCACCTCGACCTCGTCGATTTTGCTGTCGATATCCATGTCGATCGGCGTTCGCGTGCGCTTGAGCGAAGCCGCGATGTGAGGATCGCCGCCACAGAATTCGTCCAGGCGCGTGTAGAGCGAGCGGGGGAGGAAACACTGCCCGTCCGCGAAGATATCGAAGGTCACATCGTGGCAAGCGGCGATGCGATGGATGCGATGGGCGATACCGCGGTCGAGCGGACGGCTCAAAATGCGCGTAGCACGTGAGGCATCGGTGGGCGTACCGTCGTCGAGCTGCCAGACGCTGGCACCATTGGCGCAGACCGCGTAGTGTACGGCGGGGTGGGCGAGGATGGGCTCAAAGATGCCCGACAGCGGGCGTCCCGTGCAGGGCACAAACTCAATACCGCGGCGCGCAAGCTCGTCGAGCATCGCCCAGGTGGCGTCGCTCATCTGCTTATCACTCGTCAGCAGCGTTCCATCCATATCGGAAAACACAATCATTTGATGAAGCCCTTTCTACTGGCATAAAAAGCGTGGCCGAGGGCGATGATGCCCTGGCCACGCTCGGGTTCTATAACGGTCCGCGTCCTAGCGATCGGCGAGCGGCTTGTACTCCAGCGGCTCGATAACCGGGCGATACGCGGGGCGAATAATACGGTGCGCGCAGAAGAGCTCTTCCATGCGGTGTGCCGACCAGCCGGCCATGCGGGCGACGGCGAATAGCGGCGTAAAAAGCGTCTCGGGCACGCCGAGCATCTTGTAGATAAAGCCTGTGTACAGGTCGATGTTGGCGCAGATGGGCTTGGTCATGCCGTGGTCGCGCATCACCTGCGGTGCCAGGCGCTCAATGCGCTCGATGAGCGCGAACTCATCGCCCAGGTCCTTCTTGGCGGCAAGTGTGCGTGCGTAGTGGCGGCAGACCTCGGCACGCGGGTCGCTCAGCGTGTAGACGGCGTGGCCCATACCGTAGATGAGACCCGTGCCGTCGAAGGCCTGCTTGTCGAGAATCTTGCCCAGGTAGGCTGCGACCTCGTCCTCGTCCTCCCAATTGGAGACGTGCGCACGGATGTCCTCGTGCATGGACACGACCTTGGCGTTGGCGCCGCCGTGGCGCGGGCCCTTGAGCGAGCCGATAGCCGCGGCGTAGGCGGAATACGGGTCGGTGGCCGAGGAGGACAGCACGCGGCAGGCAAACGTGGAGTTGTTGCCGCCACCGTGCTCGGCATGCAGCATGAGCATCACGTCGAGCAGCATGGCTTCGTCGCGGGTGAATGCCATGCCGCCGCGCAACACCTGCAGGATAGTCTCGGCGGTGGAGAGGCCGGGTGTGGGGTGCGGTACATGAACCTCGGAGCCGCGGCGCTTGGCGACCGAGGCCATATGCGCGAAGGCGGCGATGCGGGGGAGACGGGCGAGCATGGAGATGGCGACGTCGATTTCGTGCTCGGGTGTAATGGCGTCGGGCTCGGCGTCGAAGGCGTAGAGCAGCAGCACGGCGCGCTGAAGCACATTCATGATGCTCGACGACACCGTGGTCATGGGGAACTCGCGGACGTATTCGTCGCTCAGGTGCCTAAAAGCACCCAGACGTTCGCAAAAACCGTCAAGCTCTTCCTTGGTGGGCAGAGAGCCCGTAATGAGCAGATAAGCGACCTCTTCGTAGCCGTAGCGATTCTCGGCCTGGGCGTTGTTGACCAGATCCTCGATGCTGTAGCCACGAAGCGTGAGTTTGCCCTGATCGGGCACGACCTTACCGTCGACCTTGTTGTAGCCATGCACATCCGAGATGCGAGTGAGGCCCGCGACCACGCCCGAACCGTCTGCATTGCGCAGGCCGCGCTTGACATTGTGCTCGACAAACAGGTCCTCGTCATAAGGGTCGGTCGGCAGGCCGTGGTAGAGGTTTTCGCTTTCGGGCGAAATCTGACGGCTCGCCTCGTAATCCAGAACCAGGCGGCTCAAGTGGTCATCGAAGCGGTAATAGATTTTCTTGGCGTCGTAGGCCATGCGCGCTCCTCTCCGGGCCGCATCGGGGTGACTTGCATGGGCATGCGCGCGTCAGGCTATCCCCAGCGGCTTGCTCGCTACAGGCGGTACATAAAGTTGAAGACGTCCTCGCGCTGGATGGACACGTTGACGCCCGAAAGCTCGCCGGCCTCGGCCAGCGCCTTCTGCAGCTCGGCGAAGTCGAGCTTGGACTCGGCGGTATCGGCCAGCATGGTCATGGTGAAGATGTCCTCGATAATGGACTGCGTGATGTCGCGGATGTCGACGTTGGCCTCGCCTAGGACACGGGTGACGCCGGCGACGATGCCGGGGCGGTTCTTGCCAAGGACGGTGATGACGATACGGGAGGACGAGATCTCGGCCATGGGAAACCCTTTCGCGTGATTGCGGCGCGCGCGGGGCGCTCCGCTACGGTACAGTGTTCATCATTGTACCTGTCTGGCGCCAAAAGGGGCACCTTTGCTGCGGCGTTACACGTCTGCAACATGGGAGAAGGGGCAAAGGCACCCGTTTGCCGCGATTCGTCGTGTCGTCTGCTGTGCCTTGGGCGCGATGCGCAACGCAAAGACCGTGAACCTTTTGTGGGACGCTCGACGCCGTGGTACCATAGCCGAGTTTGTTGTCTTGGTCGGAAACCAAGACGCCTTATGCGCTGATCGGTAACCAGCGCCTGACCAATAAGGAGTCCTACCATGAAGCAGGGTATCCATCCCCAGTATGTCGAGTGCACGGTGACGTGCTCCTGCGGCAACACCTTCAAGACGCACGCTACCGTGTCCGAGATGAAGGTTGAGCTTTGCAACGAGTGCCACCCGTTCTACACCGGCCAGCAGAAGTTCGTCGACACCGGTGGACGCGTCCAGCGCTTCGCCGACAAGTTCGGTGGCGCCGCTGCCGCCCAGCTCAAGAAGGCTGAGGAGGCCAAGGCTGCCAAGGCCGCCAAGGCTGCTGAGGCCGAGGCCGCTCGCAAGGCCGCCGCTGAGGCTAAGGCTGCCGAGAAGGCTAAGCGTGCCGCTAAGTTTGCCGAGGAGGCTGCCAAGCAGGCCGCCGAGGCTCCCGCCGAGGCTCCCGTCGAGGAGGCCGCTGCCGAGGCCGAGACCACCGAGGCTGCTGAGTAAATAGCTCGCCGCGGAAACACTCGCATTCATGGCATAAGGGCCGCGCATCCGTTTGGGTGCGCGGCCCTTTTCAATTTATTGGTGCAAATCAACCCGTCCCCATTGCACCAGATTGGTGCGAAGGGGACAGGTTGATTTGCACCAAATGGCAGAGAGACAGCGTTTTCCCAGATAAAAGCTGCCAAAATAAACCAGTCCCTTTTTGGCGGGCTGTCGTAGTTATTACGTGGTCGAGTGTGTCGACCGCATAGGCGGCGCCTTGTTTGGCTAAAGTACAAATATCTGTGTTTAACTCGTCCAAGGTTTCATGCCGCGGGCGATGGCCAAAAGGAAAACTACATGGGATTCATGTCAAAGCTGCTGTCCTTTGGATCCGATAAGGACCTGAAGCGCTACTACAAGATCGTCGACAAGATCAACGGTCTTGAGCCCCAGTTTGAGAAGATGACCGAGGAGGAGCTCCGCGCCCAGACCGATAAGTTCCGTGAGCGCTACGCCAACGGCGAGTCGCTCGACGACATGCTCCCCGAGGCCTTTGCCACCGTGCGCGAAGCTTCCAAGCGCACCATGGGCATGCGTCACTTTGATGTGCAGCTCATCGGCGCCATGGCGCTGCACGAGGGCCACATCGCCGAGATGAAGACCGGCGAAGGCAAGACCCTCGTCTCCACGCTGGCCGGCTATCTCAACGCTATCGCCGGTAAGGGCGTGCACGTCGTCACCGTCAACGACTACCTGGCCAAGCGCGACTCCGAGTGGATGGGCCGCATCTATAAGTATTTGGGTATGACCGTCGGTCTGCTGCAGAACAACATGCCGCTCGAGCTTAAGCGCCCAGCCTACCAGGCCGATGTCACCTATGGCACCAACTCCGAGTTCGGTTTCGATTACCTGCGCGACAACATGGTTACCCGCCCCGAGCAGCGTGTGCAGCGCGGCCACAACTATGCCATCGTCGACGAGGTCGACTCCATCCTCATCGACGAGGCCAGAACGCCGCTTATCATCTCGGGCGCCGGCACCAAGTCGGCTAGCACCTATAAGGATTTTGCGCGTGCCGTGCGCGGTCTGGAGCGCGGCGAGGACGTGTCGCATGACATGCTCACCGCCACCGAGGACGTGGAGCCCACGGGCGACTTCGTCATGGACGAGGCCAAGCACACCATCGCCGCCACCGAGCGCGGCCTTAAAAAGATCGAGCGCCGCCTGGGTATCGATGACATCTATGCCGATCTCTCCGGCCAGCTGGTCAACCACCTGCAGCAGGCGCTGAAGGCCCAGTACATGTTCCACCGCGACAAGCAGTACGTGGTCACCAACGGCGAAGTCAAGATCGTCGACGAGTTCACCGGCCGCATCATGGAGGGCCGCCGCTACTCCGAGGGCCTGCATCAGGCCATCGAGGCCAAAGAGGGCGTGCTCGTGCGCGAGGAGAACCAGACTCTTGCCACCATCACCCTGCAGAACTACTTCCGCCTGTATGACAAGCTCTCCGGCATGACCGGTACGGCGCTCACCGAAGACGCCGAGTTCCGCGAGATCTACAAGCTGCCCGTCGAGGTCATTCCCCCCAACAAGCCCGTGCAGCGTGTTGACCACGAGGACCTGGTGTACCGCACCATCCAGGCCAAGTACAACGCCGTTGCCGACGACGTTGAACGTCGTCACGCCAAGGGTCAGCCGGTCCTGGTGGGCACCGTCTCCATCGAGAGCTCCGAGAAACTGTCCGCCGCCCTCACTAAGCGCGGTATCGCGCACGGGGTCCTCAACGCCCATATCGTGGCCCAGGCTGGTCGCTATGGCGCCGTGACCATCGCTACCAACATGGCCGGCCGTGGTACCGACATCCTGCTGGGCGGCAACCCCGACGAGCTGGTACGCGAGCGCCTGGAGTACGAGGGCCTGACCATGGAGGACGTGACGCCCGAGCAGCTCGAGCAGTTTAACGCCGAGGCCAAGGAGACCTGCAAGGCCGAGCGCGAGCGCGTGCTTGCCGCCGGCGGCCTGACCGTTATCGGCACCGAGCGCCATGAGTCCCGCCGTATCGACAACCAGCTGCGTGGCCGTTCCGGTCGTCAGGGCGATCCGGGCGAGACCCAGTTCTACCTGTCGCTCGAGGATGACCTCATGCGCCTGTTCGGCGGCGACAGGATGGACCGCGTCTCCAAGATGATGGTCACGGCCGACATGGGCGACGACATGCCCATCCAGCACAAGATCATTTCCAAGGCCGTCGAGAATGCCCAGCACAAGGTCGAGAGCATCAACTTCTCCATGCGTAAGAGCGTTCTTGAGTACGACGACGTCATGAACAAGCAGCGCCAGGTCATCTACGCCGAGCGCAACAAGATTCTGGACGGCAAGGACCTGACCGACCACATCACCGAGGTCATGCACGATACCGTGTACCGCTGTGTGCAGGAGTTCTGCACCAAGGACAGCCACGAGGGCGAGCGCGATCTTGAGGGTCTGCGCAAATGGGTCGTCGAGCTGACCGGGCATATCGATACCCCTCAGTTCCCCGACGAGGACTTTGAGGCCCTGGCCGCCGATGTCTTGGCTTATGTTGAGAAGTGCTACAACATGAAGGCCGAGCGTCTGGGCGAGGACCTGATGCGTGAGCTCAATACCCAGGTCATGCTGCGCGTCATCGATACGCGTTGGATGAACTACCTGCAGGAAATGGACTACCTCAAGACCGGTATCGGCCTGCGCGGCTTTGGCCAGCGCGACCCGCTGGTTGAGTACAAGACCGAGGCCTACGGCGCGTTCCAGATACTCGTCGATACCATGTACGAGGATTACCTGCGCACTGTTCTGCGCATTGAGCTCAAAGCTGCCCCGCAGGCTGTGGAGCACAAGGAGGACCCCGCCCTTAAGGGTGCGCGCTTCTCTGGTCCCGCCGAGGTCGATGGCGACAACAGCGATTCGGTGCTGCGCAAGCAGGCTCAGGTGCAGGCCCGCACCGCCGTCCAGGGTGGTCCGGCTGCCGTTAACAACGGTGGCAAGGTGACGACCTACCGCAAGTCCGAGAGCGATGACCCCTATGTCAACGTGGGCCGCAACGACCTGTGCCCTTGCGGTAGCGGTAAGAAGTTTAAGTACTGCCACGGCAGGAATCGTTAATGGCCGAGGCTCTAGA
>CALINZ010000224.1 GCA_938045085.1 uncultured Collinsella sp.
GTGAGCAACGCCCAGCTCATCTACCCCGCCGCCGAGATCTCGGAGCAGATCTCCACGGCCGGCAAGGAGGCCTCGGGCACGTCCAACATGAAGCTCATGATGAACGGCGCCATTACGCTGGGTACTCTTGACGGCGCCAACATCGAGATCGCCGACCTGGCCGGTCGCGAGAACGAGGCCATCTTTGGCCTGACCGCCCCCGAGGTCGAGCAGCTCTGGGCATCCAACAGCTACTTTGCGTGGGATACCCTCAACGGCGACCGCGAGCGCCTGGGCCGCGTAATGGACGAGCTCAAGGACAACACCTTCGCGGGTCTTTCGGGCAACTTCGAGAGCATCTACAACGAGCTCATGAACAACAACGACCCCGACCTGGTCATGGCCGACTTCCGCAGCTACGTAGATGCATGGGAGATGCTCACGGGCAGCTACGACGACCAGGAGACCTGGAACCGCAAGGCTCTGCTCAACACCGCCTCGAGCGGCTGGTTCTCGAGTGACCGCACCATTCGCGAGTACCGCGACGAGATCTGGCACGCGTAAAGGACGCGAGTTCCCTTCTTTGCCGCACGGCATTACTCGACGGGCGCGACGTTGCGCCGCGCCCGTCGCTAATGGGTTTAGGAACATCGATGACAGAAGGAGAAATCGATGAGTAAGAAAGAATGCATCGCGATGCTCCTCGCAGGAGGACAGGGCAGCCGATTGGGGGCACTCACCCAAAAGATCGCTAAGCCGGCGGTTAGCTTTGGTGGCAAGTTCCGCATTATCGACTTTTCGCTCTCCAACTGCTCCAACTCGGGCATCGACACGGTGGGCGTTCTGACGCAGTATCGCCCCTACCTGCTGCATGCCTACGTGGGCTCCGGCGAGGCTTGGGATCTGGACAGCCGCGATGGCGGCGTGTCGATCCTGCCGCCGTACGAGACGCAGACCGGTGGCGCCTGGTATGCGGGCACGGCCGACGCCATTACGCAGAACCTCGACTACATCAAGGCTAACGACCCCAAGTACGTCCTGATTCTTTCGGGCGATCACCTGTATCG
This sequence comes from uncultured Collinsella sp., assembly GCA_938045085.1. GTDB lineage: Bacteria > Actinomycetota > Coriobacteriia > Coriobacteriales > Coriobacteriaceae > Collinsella. The sequence goes on from CALINZ010000224.1 coordinate 1,047, forward strand.
CATGGACTACCGCAAGATGCTCAAGACGCACATTGAGAACAACGCCGACCTCACGGTGAGCGTTATGCCCGTGCCGTGGGAGGAGGCCAGCCGCTTTGGCATCCTGACCACCGACCGCGAGGACGGCCGCATCACCAAGTTCACCGAGAAGCCCGATAAGCCCGATTCGAACCTCGCGTCCATGGGCATCTACATCTTCTCGGCCGACGTGCTGATCGAGGCGCTCGAGGAGGACGCTCTGGACCAGCGCTCGAGCCACGACTTTGGCAAGGACATCATCCCCAAGCTGCTCGGCGAGGGCAAGCGCCTGTACAGCTACGAGTTCCACGGCTTTTGGAAGGACGTCGGCACCATCGCCAGCTTCCATGAGACCTCGATGGACCTGCTGGGCAACAATCCCGAGTTCGATTTGTTTGACAAGCACTTCCCCATCATGTCCAACATCACCACGCGTCCGCCGCACTACATTGGCCCGGACGGCCGCCTGGACGACTGCCTGGTCTCCAACGGCTGCAAGATCTACGGCACCGCTCGCCACTCGATCCTTTCGACCGATGTCATCATCGAGGAGCGCGCCGTGGTCGAGGACTCCGTGCTGCTGCCGGGTGCGCACGTTAAGAGCGGCGCGCACATCTGCCGCGCCATTTTGGGCGAGAACTCCACGGTCGAAGAGGGCGTGAAGCTCGGCTCTGTCGATACCACCAAGGATACGGCCGTCGTTGGAAATGACGTCGTTATCGGGAAGGGGGAATGATCCGATGATCAATCGCAAGGCCATCGGTTATATCACCGCTAACTACTCTTCGACCTACGGCAGCGTGCTGCTCAAGGACCGCCCCATCGCGTCCGTTCCGTTTTTGGGCCGCTACCGCCTGATCGACTTCCCGCTGTCCAACATGATGAATGCCGGCATTAAGACCGTCGGCGTCGTCATGCCGGGCAACTATCGCTCGCTGATCGACCACGTGGGCTCGGGCAAGGACTGGGGCCTGGACCGCAAGAAGGGCGGCCTGTTCATGGTCCCCGGCAACGCGTATGGCACCACCAAGGGCGGCATGCGCTTCCTGTTGCGCGACATCATCTCCAACAAGACGCTGTTCCAGCGCTCGGACAAGCCCTATGTCGTAATGATGGGCACCAACATCATCTTTAACATGGACCTCAACACCATCATCGACGCGCACGAGAACTCCGGTGCCCAGATGACCGTGGTGTACTGCAAGGCCACGCACAACGTCGATGACGAGACCAAACTCGAAATTAACGAGAACGGCCGTCTGACGGGCGTGAGCGCCGGCGTCGTGTACGGCGACAACGCCTCTATGGACTGCTGCATCGTCAACCGCGAGACGCTGCTCGAGATTATCGACCACTACCAGGCCGCCGACTATCTGGACCTGCTCGAGGCACTCCAGGGCGACTTTGGCAACATCGACGTGTGCAGCTACGAGTACAAGGGCGAGGTTGTGGGCGTGTTTAGCGAGAAGTCGCTGTATCGCCGCAGCATGGACCTGCTCGACCAAACCGTGGCCGACCAGCTCTTTGACCCCGAGCGCCCGATCCTGACCAAGGCTCACGACGTGCCGCCTTCGCGCTATGCGACCGGCAGCCACGCGTGCAACTCGATCATCTCGGCCGGTTGCATCATCAAGGGCACCGTGCGCAACTCGATCCTGTCGCGCGGCGTTGTGGTCGAGGAAGGCGCTTCGGTGACCAACTCGATCATCAACCAGAGCTGCATCATCAAGAGCGGCGCCCGCGTCGAGAATGCCATTCTGGACAAGAACAACGTGGTTCCCACCAACACCGAACTTCGCGGCACGCCCGAGAACATTCTGGTGCTGGGCAAGGCTCCGTTAACTTCCGATACCACCATCGTACGTTAACGTTGGCACCGCAACATCGCTCGTAACATGTAGAATAGCCGCCCGGTTAGCGCCAGGCGGCTATTCTCGAATTGCAACATGGGAGACAATATGGCTGATTCCAGCAAAAAGATGCAGATCGTGTTTGCCTCGGCCGAGTGCGCACCGTTTGTTAAGACCGGTGGCCTGGGAGACGTGGCGGGCTCGCTGCCTGCGGCACTCGTGCGCGCCGGCGCCGAAGTCATCGTGATGGTGCCCAAGTACGCCACCATCAAGGCCGAGTACAAGGCGCAGATGGAGCACTTTGCCGATTTTTACGTGAGCCTGGGCTGGCGCAACGAGTACTGCGGGCTGGAGAAGCTCGAGCACGACGGCGTCACCTATATGTTCGTGGACAACGAGCGCTACTTTGCGCGCGACTATCCGTACGGCTTCTTTGATGACGGCGAGCGCTTCGCGTTCTTCTCCAAGGCCATCACCGAGAGCCTGCAGCACCTGCCCGAGGGCTTTGAGTGCGACATCCTACACTGCAACGACTGGCAGACCGCGCTGGCGCCTGTATTCCTGCGCGAGTTCTACCAGGGCCTGCCGCTGTACGACCGCGTCAAGACCGTGTTCTCGATCCACAATGTGGCGTTCCAGGGCCAGTTTAGCGACACCGTGATGGAGGACATCCTGGGTGTGGCGCATATTCCGGCGGCAGCTACTCAGCTGCGCTGCGACGCCTGCAGCATCAACTACATGTTGGGCGCGCTGCACTATGCCGATGCCATCACCACGGTGAGCCCCACCTACGCGGGCGAAATCCAAACGCCCGAGTTTGGCGAGGGCCTGGACGGCGTGCTGCGCGAGCGTTCCTATGCGCTGCAGGGCATCCTCAACGGAATTGACGTTGCGGGCTTTGACCCGGCGACCGACAAGCGCATTGCCGCTAACTACACCGTGGAGAACCGTTCCGGCAAGGCCGTGTGCAAGGCCAAGCTGCAGGAGGAGCTGGGCCTCGAGGTCCGCGACGACCGTCCGCTTATGGTGATGGTCACGCGCCTGACGCGCCAGAAGGGCATGGACCTGGTCATGTACGCGCTCGACCGCATCCTGTCCGGCGGCGTTCAGGTGGCCGTGCTGGGCACCGGTGACCGCGACTACGAGGACGGTCTGCGCTACTTCCAGGACAAGTACCCCGGCACCATGGCCGCACGCATCGAGTTCGATCCCGCGTTGTCGCAGCGCATGTACGCCGCCGCCGACATGTTCCTGATGCCTTCGAAGTTTGAGCCCTGCGGCCTGTCGCAGATTATCGCCATGCGCTACGGCACCCTGCCCATCGTGCGCGAAACCGGTGGCCTGAAGGACACGGTGATCCCGTATAACGAGTTTACCGGCGAGGGCACGGGCTTCTCGTTTAGCAACTTTAACGGCGACGAGATGGGCGACGCGGTGTTCCGCGCGGCGCGCCTGTTCTGGGATAACCGCGGGGCGTGGAACCAGCTGGTAACGCAGGCCATGAGTCAGGACTTTAGCTGGAGTCGCTCGGCCGACAAGTATCTGGACCTGTACTTCTTTATGCATCCGGAGATTGAGAGGCCGGCGGCTGTGGTTGAGACTGCGGCTGTGGCGCCCGTTAAGGAGCCCGCTGCCGCCGAGGCGCCCAAGGCCGAGGAGAAGCCGGCTGCCGATGCCGAAGTTAAGCCCGCAGCAAAACCTGCCGCCAAGAAGACGACCACCCGCAAGACAACGGCTAAGAAGACCACGACAACGAAGGCCGCTGCGAGCAAGACCGCCGCTGCCAAGGCAACTACTGCCAAGGCATCGACCACGCGTAAGCGCACGACCGCCGCTGCCAAGAAGACCGCCGAGGCCGAGGCTGCTCCCGAGGTAAAGGCCGAGGCTAAGCCTGCGGCAAAGGCTCCGGACAAGACCGCTGCCAAGAAGGCGACCGCGTCCAAGACCACGACCGCCAAGAAGGCAACGACAGCCAAGAAGACCACGGCTACGAAGTCGACGACCACGAAGGCCGCTACGACGAAGGCCGCCGCGAAGACGACCCCGAAGGCCGCCGCAAAGCCGGCCGTCAAAGTCGAGGAGACGCACGCCGAGTCCAAGACCGAGGTAACTGTCGAGGCAAAGCCGGCCGCCAAGACCACCACGCGCAAGCGCACTACGACGACGGCCAAAAAGGCCACGACCAAGGCTGCTGCTCCCAAGGCAGAGGCTAAAGCCGAGGACAAGCCCGCAGTGAAGGTCGAGCCGGCGCCGAAGGCCGCTGAGGTCAAGACCGCTCCCAAGGCTAAGGCCAAGACCGAGCCCGCCAAGAAGGCCCCGGTCTCCCCCGCCGCTAAGACTGAGGAAAAAGCTCCGACCAAGAAGACCTCCGTCCGTAAGGCAACGGCCACCCGCAAGCGCCACTAATCCGGACGATTAAAACGTAATCTTCAACGCAAAAGAGGGCGCCCCAACCAGGCGCCCTCTTCTTAGTTGAACTTCTCTAGTAAAAAGAAGCCCGGTTTACTACGACAAAATGGCTCCGGCCGACCACGGCGGGTAATCTACGAAATTGGCAACGCCTCTACCTGCGGTTTTAATATCACGAAAATGACCGTGGTTGAGATCATTCAATTCGTCGTAGTAAACCGGGGTACTTTTGTTTGGCTACAAATAGTATCGGTATGGACGTTTTTAAATATCGCGATAATTTGGGTGGTAAAACGATTTTCTAGGACAACCGTTCGCCGATGGCAAACGGATGTTGTTTATACAGCCTGTGTACAACAGATATACTTACATCCTGTGCGTAAAGCCCATGGCCCGCAGGCCGTGATTCTATTGAACTGGATCGTATTATGAGATTGATTCACAACAGCCGTCTGCCGCAGTTTCGTACTCCGTTTGGCGCTGTGACCACTGGAACTTCCGTTTCGCTATCGGTGATTTTGGAGGATGCCGACCCCAACCAGGCAACGCTCACCCTGCGCACCTGGGTCGATGAAATCGGTGAGTCTCTGTATCCCATGACGCACGAGGGCGACGGCATATTTACCGTAGAGCTTGAGTGCACTGAGCCCTGTCTTATCTGGTACAGCTTTATCTGCAACATCGAAGGCCAGCCCGAGGTACGCCTGGGTGCACCGCAGGGTCGCACCGGTGGCGAGGGTGTGACCTACAACTACGCCGAGGTTCCGTCCTTCCAGATTACCGTCTACAAGCACCGCGAGAACCGTCCCACTTGGTACGAGCGCGGTATGGTCTACCAGATCTTCCCCGACCGCTATGCACGCGACGAAAACTGGCGCGAACGCACGCTTGCCGAAGTTGAAAAACCGCGCAAAGGAATCCAGCGCCGCATGGTCGAGGACTGGAACGAACCGCCCGAGTACGAGCGTGCCGAAGACGGCTCCATCAAGACCTGGGATTTTTACGGCGGCTCGCTCAAGGGTATCCAAAATGACCTGCCCCGGATTGCCGAGCTAGGCTTTACGGCCATCTACCTCAACCCCATCTTTGAGGCCGCGAGCAACCACCGCTACGACACGGCCGATTACACCAAGATCGACCCGATTCTGGGCACCGAGCAGGACTTTATGGAGCTGTGCAAGGCGGCCGAGAAGCTCGGCATTTCTATCATCCTGGACGGCGTCTTCAACCACACGGGCGACGATTCGATCTACTTTAACCGCTACGGCAACTATCCCGGCGTCGGTGCATGGCAGAGCGAGGACTCGCCGTGGCGCGATGCGTTTTACTTCCATGAAGACGGTTCGTATGACTGCTGGTGGGGCGTGGGCAACATGCCCGCCATCAACGAGAGCTCCGAACTGGTGCGCGAGCGGCTCCTGGGCAAGGACGGCGTGATCCGCAAATGGCTGCGCGCCGGTGCCCATGGTTGGCGCTTGGACGTGGCCGATGAGCTTTCCGACGACTTCCTGGCCGAGATCAAAAAAGCCGTGCTCGCCGAGAAACCCGATGCGCTGCTGCTCGGCGAAGTCTGGGAGGACGCCTCCAACAAGATCAGCTATGGCCATCTGCGCCGCTATCTGCAGGGCTCCGAGCTCGACTCTGCTATGGACTACCCCTTCCGCGACATGGTCATCGGCTTTTTGATGGGCTACAAGAACGCCTACCAGGCAGCCGAGGATATCGAAACCCTGCGCGAGAACTATCCGCGCGAGGCACTGGCCTGCGCACTCAATCTGCTTTCGAGCCACGACCGTCCGCGCATCATCTCGGTGCTCGGCGGCGGCCCCGACGAGTCGCAGCTGCCCGAGAGCGAGCGCAGCAAGTGGCGCCTGGACGAGAACTCCATGGGCCTGGCCAAGAGCCGTTTTTGGTTGGCAACGCTCATGCAGATGACCTTCCCGGGCGTGCCCTCGATCTATTATGGCGATGAGTACGGCTTGGAGGGCCTCACCGATCCGGGCAACCGCCGCACGATGCCTATGAAGGAAGACCTACACGACTTCGATACGCTGGCCATCGTTAAGAACGCGTCTGCTGTGCGCCGCGCGCTGCCCTTTATGGTCGATGGCGAGATCAAGGCCTTTGCGCTCAACGACGAAGTCTTGGCTTACACCCGCACGGGCAAAGACGGCGAGGCCGCGACGGTTATCATCAACCGCAGTCTACGCAATTCGCACTGCGTGACGATCCCAGCGCTCGGCGAATGTGCAAGCGACGTTATCAGCGGCCACGAGTGCGAGATCCACAACAGTACCGTCACGCTCGACCTGTACCCGTTGGGCTCTTCGATCATCTATCACCATTCCGAGAAGCGCCTGCAGGAGCCGCTCGATCATGGCGCGGGCGTCGTGTGCCACATCACCTCGGTGCCTACCGACGACGGCAAGCCCGGCACAATCGGTGCGCCAACGCGTCGCTTTATCGACCATCTGGCCGCCATGGGCATGCGCTACTGGCAGGTCCTGCCCGTCAATCCAACCGACTTCTTCCGCTCCCCCTACGCCGGCCCCTCGGCCTTTGCAGGCAATATCGACCTGCTGCCCGAGAGCCACGAGGAGCTGGCTGCCGACTTCGTCACCTGGAAGGCCCGCGGCGGCGAGGATGCCGACCCGCTGTACACGGCGTTTAAACATCGCAATGCCGATTGGCTCGAGAAGTACTGCGTCTACATGGCGGTAAAGAAGCACTTTGAGGGGCTGTCGCGCCACGATTGGCCGGCGAATGTCGCGCGCTACAACGAGCATCTGATCGATGACAAGCGCTTCCACGACGAGGCCGAGCTGCAGGCGTACATGCAGTATCGCTTTGACCTGGCCTGGTGCGAACTCATGAACTATGCACACAAGAAGGGCATCGAGGTCATCGGCGACATTCCCATGTATGTTTCGGATGATTCGGCCGACGCATGGAGCGAGCCCGAAAACTTCTGGCTATCCGACACCGGCAAGGCAATTGAGATTTCAGGCGCGCCGCCCGACAACTTTGCGCCCGAGGGCCAGGTGTGGGGCAACCCCACCTTCCGCTGGGATCACATGAAGGAGAACGGCTATAGCTGGTGGATGGATCGCCTACGTCGTGCGTTTTCGCTCTACGACCGCGTGCGCCTGGATCACTTCCTGGGCTTCCACAGCTACTTTAGCATCCCCGCCGGCGAGGCCTGTGCCGACGGCCGCTGGCTTGCGGGACCAGGCAAAGACCTGTTCCAGACCGCCTACGACGAGCTGGGCCCGCTCAACTTTATCGCCGAGGATCTAGGCTATCTGACGCCTGGCGTTCGCGCCATGGCTTCGACCTGCGGTTTCCCCGGCATGGACGTGCTGGAGTTTAGCAACTACGACGTTCGCTGCGGAATTCATCCCACACCGGGCAAGATCCTGTACACCTCGACGCACGACACCTCAACGCTTGCCGGATGGTGCACGCATTCCTTTGCGGGCGGCGACGAGCCGAGCGGCATTGCATTGGCAAGCGAGCTCATGGGCGATGCCCTGGCAAGCGATGCTCCGCTCGTGATGATGCCGCTGCAGGACGTGCTGGGGCTGGGCGACGATGCACGTATGAACGTGCCGGGTGTGGCAACGGGCAACTGGACCTGGCAGGCGCAAGAGGCCGACGTTGCGGCGGCCGAAGAGAAAACTGCGAAGCTCCTGCGCAGCACCCATAGATTCTGGGGCGAAGCGTGATAAAACCCCCGATATAGGGTACAGTTACAGCTGTTTGAATTTTTGCGGGCAGAGTGATCTGCCCGCTTTGTGCTGAAAAGGAAGTATTATGGCGCGCTACGATTACAAGTGCACGAGCTGCGGCAACGTGTTTGAGGTTGAGCACCCCATGTCCGAGACGCCCGAGGTCGTATGCCCCAGCTGCGGTGCCCCGGCATCCAAGACGTTCTCGGCCAGCGGCATTAAGTTCGACGGCAGCGGTTTCTACAACACCGACCAGCGCAGTGGTGGTTCCAGCACCAACGCCACCAGCGGCTGCTGCGCCAACTGCCCGCATAGCCACTAGCGACAAGCGGCCCCGCGATCAAGCCCGATCGCGGGGCCGCATCTTTGTGTTACAGGTGACTCTATGAGTTGCGGTGAAATAAGGACTGTTTGGCGGGCAGAAGCCGCTATTCAATCCCTATTTCACCGCAACTTAGTAGTTACTTGTGGACCAGGCGGGCGCAGAAGTGGCCGTCGTAGGAGTCGGCGTTTACTGGCACGCTTTGGAAGAGGCCACGGTCGTTTTGACGGACGGCTAACAGCTTCTTGGCCTGATCGAACTCGGGAAGTTGCAGAATCTGCGCCTCGGAAAGCGGCGCCACGCTAAAGCCGGCACCCTCGGGAGAAGCAAGGAACGCGTCCACCACCTGTGTGTTCTCCTCGTCGAAGACCGAGCACGTCGCATAGATGAGCTCGCCGCCGGCAGCCACGCGCGCGGCAGCCTCTTTGAGCATCGTCAGCTGCAGCTTGGGCAGATCAGTCGTAACGTCGTTCTCGGTCAGACGCCACGGGATCTCGGGATGACGACGCATGGTTCCGGTGCCCGAGCACGGCGCATCGATAAACACGGTACCGAACTTGACCCGCTCACCGCGCATGGCATCAAACGATGTGAGAACCTCATCGAGCTCGCAAGCATCACCCGAAACCGTACGAACGCCCTGAATACCGGCCTTATGCAGGCGAACGAGATTCAGATCGCACTTGCGATCATGCAGATCGAGCGCCGTATGCTGACGCTCATAGCCCGCACGCTTGGCCTGGCACATCATCACATAGGTCTTGGTACCACGACCGGCACCAATCTCAAGGCAGCTACCAGGGCGCGTGGCAGCTGTGGCGATAAGCTGCGCGTTGAGATCAGATGCCACCGCGGCAGCACGCTCAAACACACCCGAAGCAACGGTAACCTGGGCATCAACCGGGGCATGGCAGCCCGGGAAGACAGGCGCGACGAGCTGCGAGATATACGGATCGGGCTTGGTCGCAAAGGCGTTCTCATGCAGGGCCAGCGGCGCAGGTGCCAAGTTGCCGGCAAAGTTAAGCGCACCCTCTGGCGTGTCAAACGACGCCGTGATACGAGCGCACAGCCAACGCGGCAGACCCATCAAGCGCGACAGACGAACCAAGCGTCGCTCAGACTCATTCACATCGGACGCCGTGGCAAAGTCCTCAACGTTGTCCGCGACCTTATGCAGCACGGCGTTGGCCAAACCGGCGGCAGACTTAGCTCCGCTGCGCACCAGCTCAACACCCTGACTTACGGCAACGCGGCCAGGCGTATGCAGATAGAGCATCTCGAAGGCCGAGATGCGAAGCGCCATGCGAACACGCGGCGCAACCTTTTTAGGCTTATCGAGAAACTGATCAAGCAGCTCGTCCAAAATACCCTGCGTGGCGGCCACACCCAGCGCCAAGCGGGCGGCAAAAGCGGAATCGCGCTGGTCAATAGCCTTGGCCGATGCGCGAGAGGACAGCACGTCACGCGCATACATGCCGCGGCGATCGGCCTCCATTAGCACATCGAGCGCAAGTTTGCGCGCGGGAGAAAGCTTGCTCATGACAAAACACCCCAGATAAGATCGGCGCCTTGCAGCCCAGCAGCCCAAGCAGAAGCGGCCATGGCACGCTTGCCATCGGGCTTAACCTCGAGCAGTTCAACCGCACCGTCGGAAAGACCAAGGTAAACACGCTTGTTTTTAACGTCAACGGCGCCCTCACCAAGCGACACATCAGCCGGCGCAGCATCGAGCACGCGCACGGTCTTGCCGGCAATCACGCAACGAGCAGGCGCGGTATCGGACGAAGCGAGCGCATGACGCACGCAATCGAGCGCAGTCATCTGCGGATCCAGACGCATCTCCAGCTTGGAAATCTTGGCAGCATGAGTGACGAGCGACTCATCCTGCTCAGTCCACACGGCGGTGCCATCGGCAAGAGAAGGAAGCGTATCGGCAAGCAGTTTGCCACCAAGCTCACCAAGTTCCATGGTCAGCGCCTCAGCATGCTTACCGGCAACGGACGTAGAAACCTGAGCACAATAAGCACCAGTATCCACGCCATGTCCAATGCGCATGATAGAAACGCCAACAACCTCATCACCAGCGAGAATCGCACGCTGAATGGGAGCAGCCCCACGCCAACGAGGCAGCAAGGACGCATGAACATTCACAATACCAAGCGGCGCCATATGCAGCACGTCATCCGGCAAAATGCAACCATAGGCAGCCACGCAGAAAATGTCAGCCTGGGCAGCCTTAAGCGCCTCAACGACCTCAGGCGTCATACGATTAGCCTCAACAACCGGCAACCCCAGCTCAAGCGCTTTAGCCTTAACAGGAGACGGCTCCAGCTTCTTACCACGCCCGCGAACAGCATCAGGACGAGTAACAACAAGCGCAATCTCATTGCCAGCCTCAACAAGCGAAGTA
>CALINZ010000225.1 GCA_938045085.1 uncultured Collinsella sp.
CGAGCAGGTGCCGTGGGTCATCATCGGCAAGGGCTCCAATCTGCTGGTTGCCGATGGCGGTTATCGCGGTGCCGTCATTTCGCTCGGACGTGAGTTTCAGCGCACGGTTGTTGCCGATGACGGTTGTACGCTGACGGTCGGTGCGGGCGTGATGTTTGCGCGCCTGGTCAACGATGCCCTGTCGCGTAGCCTCTCGGGCCTTGAGTTTGCCGTTGGCATCCCTGGGTCGGTCGGCGGTGCGATATCTATGAATGCCGGCGCACGGACCGAATGGATTGGCTCGCTGGTTGAGGATGTCGTAACGTTTGACCCGGCATCCGGTATCAAGCATTATGCGGGGTCCGAGATCACTTGGGGCTACCGCGAATGTAGCCTTCCCCGCAATGAGATCATCCTCGAGTGCGTGCTCAAGCTTAAACCGGCGCCCAAGGCCGACATTCGCGAGCGCATGGAACGGTACCTGACGAGGCGCAAGCGTACGCAGCCCATGGGTCGCGCATCCTGCGGGTCGGTCTTTCGCAACCCGCCCGATGCGAGTGTGGGCAAGCTTATCGAGGATTGTGGATTAAAGGGTTTTTCGATTGGCGGCGCGGAAGTTTCGCCCGTTCACGCTAATTTTATCGTTAATAACGGAACTGCCTCGGCCGATGACGTTGCCGCGGTTATCAGACATGTGCACGGAAAGGTGAGGGAGGCGTATGGCATCGAGCTCAGACCGGAAGTTAAATTCCTCGGCTTCTAGAGCATCGAAACCCACCTTCCGCCGCGCCGGAGGGCGTTCCGGCGCGCCTGCCAAACCTCAACGCAATACCGTCGCGCACTCTAAGTCTGTCGGGCATGCTCGACAGACCAGTCGTCCGGTTGTCGGCTCGCAGCTCGGCAATCGTCCGGCCGCAAAAAAGTCCTCGCGTCCCTCGGTGACGTCAAAGCCTGTTATGGGCGCCAAGCCTGCCCGTCCTATGGCAACTCCTAAGCCTTCGACAGGAACTAAAGCGGCGCGTCCGGGTCGCACGCTGGGCGCATCGAAACCGCGCTCGCTGACATCGGTGCCGGCTACCGCCAAGAAGCCTTCGAGTAAAAAAGGCGTCAACCCGTTGTCTTCACTTGGGGCGATGGCAAATAAAACATCAGACGCCGCTTCTGTCGTTACAGGCAAAGGCAAAATCGTGGGCGGCGTTTTGGCCGTCTTGGCCGTGCTCGTCGTCGTTGCCATCGTGGTGATTAACTCTGGATTGTTTACCGCCACTGATATTCAGATTCAAGGCAGCGAGCACGTGACGAAGCACGATGCTATCCAGCTGATCGATTTGCCCGAGGGAACGTCGCTTTTTAACGTCGATCCCGACCAGATTACCGAGGACCTCAAGCAGAATCCGTGGGTCTCGGGCGTGGATGTCCAGCGTCAGTTCCCGCATACGCTCATCATTACGCCGATGGAGCGCAAGGTCATCGCAATTGCCTATATCAGCTCCGATGACCTTGCCTGGGCCATCGGGGATGATGACACCTGGATCGCCCCGCTGTCGACGTCGGTCGAAGTGGATGACCAGGGCAACGTCATCACGACGGGGCAGGGCTCAAATACCCTGACCGGCATTGATGCCGCGCTGGCGCTCGCTAAGCACTATGGCGCGGTGTTGTTGACTGATGTCTCGGCGGATGTCGCTCCGGTTTCCGGCCAGGCGGTGAGCTCCAAGGCCGTTAAGGCTGGCTTGGATTATGTGCGTGGTTTTTCGAGCGAGTTCTTGGGACAAGTCAAGGATATTTCCGCGCCTTCGGTCGAAGCCATCTCGGCAAACCTCAATAACGGCATTGAGGTGTCGCTGGGCGATTCGAACGATATCGTCAAGAAGGAGCACGTAGCCACCAAGCTGCTTTCGCAGGTAGAGGGCGTAACGTATATCAATGTGCGCTCTCCGGGCAACTACACATTTAGGAACGCTCCGACCTCGTAGCGCTGGTTGATGCTTTGTTGAGGGGCCATACCACGCCGTTTATCTGGTTTGTTTGGTTTTCACGGTCAATTATTTGACTGATACGTTCATAATGTGCAAACATAATACGGTTTACCTTTGCATTTACTTTCAACCTGAAGGTTAATGTGCGCAGGGGTCGACCCATGCTATGGCTATAACCTTTGTTCGGAGGACCGACATGCACGAGACAGAGATCAACAACTACCTTGCCGTCATTAAGGTGGTCGGCGTCGGCGGCGGCGGTACCAACGCGGTCAATCGAATGATCGAAGAGGGCATCCGCGGCGTCGAGTTTGTTGCCATCAACACCGATGCTCAGGCACTCGCGATCTCTGATGCCGATATCAAGGTGCACATCGGCACCGATCTTACCCGCGGCCTGGGCGCCGGCGCCAACCCCGAGGTTGGCCGCAAGGCTGCCGATGAGTCCCGCGACGACATTGCCGAGGCGCTCGCTGGCGCCGACATGGTGTTCATCACCTGCGGCGAGGGCGGTGGCACCGGTACCGGCGCTGCTCCCATCGTTGCCGATATCGCGATGAACGAGGTCGGTGCGCTGACCGTCGCCGTCGTGACCAAGCCCTTCACCTTCGAGGGCCGCAAGCGCAAGAAGAGCGCCGAGGAGGGCATTAAGACTCTCTCCGATTGCGTCGACACCATGATCGTCATCCCTAACGATAAGCTGCTCGACATCGCCGAGAAGAAGACCACCATGCTCGAGGCCTTCGCGATTGCCGATGGCGTCCTTTCCCAGGGCACCCAGGGTATCACCGACCTCATCACCGTCCCCGGTATCATCAACCTGGACTTCGCCGATGTTAAGACCATCATGAAGCAGGCCGGTACCGCCATGATGGGTATCGGTACCTCTTCTGGGGACACCCGTGCCGTCGACGCTGCCCAGCAGGCCATCTCCAGCCCGCTGCTCGAGAGCTCCATCGATGGTGCCACGCGCGTGCTGCTCTCCATCGCCGGTTCCAAGGACCTGGGCATCCAGGAGATCAGCGACGCCGCCGACGTTGTCGCCAACGCCGTCGACCCCGAGGCCAACATCATCTTCGGTACCGTTGTCGACGAGTCCCTGGGCGATCAGGTGCGTATCACCGTCATCGCTACGGGCTTCTCCGACTCCAACGTCAACCGTCAGGACGAGCTCTTTGCTGCTCAGCAGTCTCAGGGCAAGGCCGCTGCCTCCGCTGAGCCGCAGCGCACCGCTCCTGCCACGAGCCCGGCTCAGGCCGCTCCGACCCGCAACGTCGGTGGCACCGAGCTTCCTAACTTCGGCAACGATCAGTTCGAGCTTCCCGACTTCCTGAAGCGCGGTAGCTTCTAAGTCGTTCTTTGCATTGTTGTGCACAGGGGCGTGTCCGTATGGACGCGCCCTTTTTATTTCGACTTTGTAAACTAGAACCTCCAATCTCTTTACGTTCCCTTTACGATTGCCTCCAGCGCAGCAGGTATCCTTTTAGAGAAGTATGACAGCCGTATAAACGCGGGCTGTAGCGGCGATGCCGCGGTACTTGTGTTATTAGGAGGCTTTAGTATGGCAGCACGTGCGGACAAAGTTTCGCGTGTCGACCATGATGGAGTTACGTTGGTGGAGGGCGCGACATCCGATGTTCGCTTTGCCTTCACCGAGCGCGCCGGTGGCGTTTCCGAAGATGCGTACTCCTCACTCAACTTGGGCTCGCATGTTGGCGATGACCCCTTTGCTGTTCAAGAAAATCGTCGTCGCGCGCTCGAGGCTATGGGTGCCGCCGAGTGCGAGCACAACCTGCTCGTTCCCAATCAGGTCCATGGTGATCATATCGTTGCGGTGACCTCGAACGGCGCCGATGACCTTGAGGACGTTCGCGAGCAGATTGCCGAGGGCTGTGATGCCATCGTCTGCACGGCGCATAACGTGCCCGTGCTGCTCTGCTTTGCCGACTGCGTTCCCGTGGTGCTGGTGGCCCCCGGCGGATTTGCCGTGGTGCACTCCGGTTGGAAGGGCACGATTGCACGTATTTCCGCCAAGGCGTGCCAGGCGCTTTGCGATGCTGCCGGTTGCGATGCGAGCGACGTTTCCGCCTATATCGGCCCCCATATCTTGGGTGACGAATATGAGGTATCCCAGGAACTCATGGATCGCTTTGCCGCCGAGTTCTCTTGCATCGATGCGAATACCTCTCGCATGCTTGATCTTTCCGCTGCCATTCGCGAGGCGCTGGTAGATGTCGGTGTCGACGCGGATAATATCGTGGATACCCAGCTTTCGACCGTGCGTCAGAACGACCGCTTTTATTCCTACCGTAACGAGGACGGCACCTGTGGGCGCCATGCTGCGATCGGCGTGATGCTATGAGAAAGATCGTATCGGTCCTGAGCGCCGCTGTGCTTACGCTTACGCTGTGCGCCTGTTCTTCGGGATCTTCTACCTCTTCCATTACCGTGGCCGGCTCCACGACCTGCCTTCCTATCGCCGAGATTGCGGCCGAGGGCTTTAAGGAGGAGACCGGCATCGACGTGCTCGTTTCCGGTTTGGGTTCTTCCGCTGGCATCGAGGCCGTCAGCGCCGGAACGGCCGATATCGCCAGCTCCTCCCGTGGGCTCAATGCCGACGAACAGGATCTGGGCCTGACCCCCATCGTAATTGCCCACGACGGTATCGCGGTCATCGTGAACGACGATAACCCGGTCGATAACCTCTCGACCGAGCAGCTCCGCGATATCTACGCCGGCAAGATTACCAATTGGAAAGAGGTCGGTGGCGAGGACCTGAGGATTCAGGTCATCAACCGAGACGAGGCGTCCGGTACGCGCGAGGCCTTCCGTACCATCGTGATGGATGGCACGCCGTTCGATCGCCGCTCGGCTGTTCTTTCGGGTACGGGCCAGGTGCGCGACGTGGTATCTCGTTCGCGTGGGGCCATCGGCTACATTTCGCTGGGCTTCGTCGATAGCCTCAACGCCAAGACCTCGGTCAAGGCCGTCTCGGTCAATCATGTTGAGGCGTCCGAGAAGACGGTCGCGAGTGGCGGCTATCCCATCTCGCGCGACCTTTACTTCTTTGTGAAGGGTGCGCCTTCGCAGCAGGCGCAGGATTACATCGACTATGTGACGTCCGAAAAGATGGACAAGCAGATTCGCGAGGCGGGCTTTATTCCCGTCACCAACGACGAGAAGGGGAGTGAGTAGCATGGAAGCACAGGAAAACTCCCAGACTGAGCAGAATGTTCAGACGCCCAAGAAGCGCGAGCTGGCGCTCGTATCGCGCAGTACCTATATCAAGGAGAAGGCGCTGCAGTGGATCTTCTTTGCCTGCGCGTTCTTGGCGGTCGTTACCGTCATCCTGATTTTTGTCTTTACCACGTACTCGGCGCTGCCCGTCTTTACTGACATCGGTCTGGCGGACTTCTTTAGCTTTACGTGGGCGCCTTCCGAGGGCCACTACGGCATCTTGTCGCTGCTTGCCGGCTCGGGTCTGGTGACCGTCGGTGCGCTCGCCATGGGCGTGCCGCTGGGCGTGGGTACGGCCGTTTACCTGGTCGAGATTGCCAGCAAGCGCGTGCGCAAGCTCATCAGCCCCGCCGTTGACCTGCTGGCGGGCATACCCTCCATCATCTACGGCTTCTTTGGCATGATCATCATCCGCCCGTTTATCGCACAACTGACCGGTGGTCTTGGTTTTGGTGCGCTGACAGCGTGGTTCGTGCTCGCCATCATGATCGTCCCTACCATCACGACGCTTACCATCGATGCCCTCAATTCCATTCCCATGGGCATTCGCGAGGCATCGTATGCCATGGGTGCTACTAAGTGGCA
>CALINZ010000226.1 GCA_938045085.1 uncultured Collinsella sp.
AGGTTGAAAACGGCGAATTAAAGAGCGATGTGGAGCAGGATGTTTTGAAGACATTCGTCTTCGAGCGCCACAATAAGACCGGCAAGCACGGCGTTGGCTTTGTCAAGGGATTCCACGTCAAGTGCGGCGCAATGGCTTCCACCGTTGCACACGATGCACACAACCTGCTCGTTGTCGGCACGAATGACGAAGATATGGCGCTTGCTGCAAACACACTCATTCAATGCGGCGGCGGTGAGTGTATTGTGCAGAACGGCAAGGTGCTCGGCTGTGTTCCGCTGCCGTTTGCGGGTCTCATGAACACAAAGTCCGCTGAAGAAATGGACGAGCTCGTCGAGAACCTCGGCAAAGCTTGGGAAACGATCGGCTGCGACATTCAGTCTCCGTTTATGACGATGGCTTTAATCCCCCTCGCCTGCCTGCCGGAGTTGCGCCTGACCGACCGCGGTCTTGTAGACTGCACCACCTTCTCTTTTGCAGACCTTGAGGTTGAATAAGACCGTTTGAAAGTAGATTACCTTATTTTAGAATGGGAGGAATTACCAATGATCTATGATTTTGAAACGCTGGTTTCCAGAAAAAACACCGGCTCCGGCAAATGGGACGAGATGACGAAAGAGCATCCGAACCTGCCGGAAAACGTTGCACCGCTTTCCGTTGCGGATATGGAGCTGAAAAACCCGCCGGAGATCGTAGAGGGTCTGAAAAAGTACATCGATACGCATATCCTCGGCTATACCGGCCCCACAGAGGAATACTTCGATGCGGTATGCGGCTGGATGAAGCGTCGCAACGACTGGGACATTAAGAAAGAAGAAATTGTTTCTACACACGGCGTCGTAACGGCTCTGGCTGTTTCGGTTCTGGCCTATACCGATCCCGGCGACGGCGTTATCACTATGCCGCCGGTTTATTATCCGTTCAGAATGACCATTGAGCACAATAACAGAAAAAACGTGGAGTGCCCGCTCATCAACACGAACGAGACATACACGATTGACTTTGACCTCTTTGAGAAGCTGTGCGCAGAAGAAAAAAACAAGATGTTTATCTTCTGCAATCCGCACAACCCGGTTGGCCGCGTTTGGACGGAAGACGAAATCGCAAAGCTCGGCGCCATCTGCGCAAAGCACAATGTGATTGTTGTCAGCGACGAGATCCACTCCGACCTCATCATGCCGGGTCATAAGCACGTGGCATTTGCAAACGCCTGCAAGGATGCACTGCCGAAGTATCTTGTTTGCACCGCGCCGAGCAAGACGTTTAACCTGGCGGGCCTTGTCGGCAGCTACCACATTGTCTACAACGAGACGCTGCGTGACCGCATCTGCGCCGTGTCCAACAAGACCCACTACAACGAGATGAATGTCCTCTCCATGCATGCGCTTATCGGTGCCTACCAGCCGCAGGGCTACGAGTGGGTGGACGAGCTCAACCAGGTGCTTGCCGGCAATATCGAGTACTTCTGCGATTACGTGGACGGGCATTTTGAGGGCGTGTCCTATTCGCGTCCGCAGGGCACGTACATGGTGTTTCTGGACTGCACCGAGTGGTGTCGCGAGCATGGCCGCGATATTCAGTGGCTGCTCGACGAGGGGGCGCGCGTGGGCGTGGGATATCAGGACGGCCGCCCGTTCCACGGGCCCTGCCACATTCGCGTGAATCTGGCGCTGCCGCTTTCGCGCGTAAAGGAAGCGTGCGACCGCCTGGACCGCTACGTTTTTAATGCACGGTAAGTGAGCACTGCATGCGGGGCCTTCTGCCAAGTCGGCTGGAAGGCCCCACATGGTAAAACGTCTGTAGCCATTGGGCACTCGTGTGGTTTTGTTTGCTATTATTTTTTACCATTTCAGTCTGTAAACAGGATCGTATGGAGCTCGATGAAAAGGTCCCGTCGCTCGGTTGCCATTTCGTTGTTTGTTGCGCTTGCGGTAGCGTGCGCCTTTGTCGTAGCGATAGCCGGCTGTTCCGGGTCGAATGGCAGAGCCTCGACGTCTGCATTAGAAGGCCTGGATGCCTCGCAGGCCAAAGACGACAACCTTAAGACGCTCAACGTCGGCAGCGACCTCTATCCACCGTTTGTGTATACCGACGAGTACGGCGATATCGTTGGCCTGGATGTCGAGATATTGACCGAGGCTTTGACTCGCATTGGTTACAAGCCAAAATACCAGCTGATCGACTGGGAAAAGAAGAAGGAGCTGCTGGCGAGCGGCGAACTCGATTGTGTCATGGGCAGCTTTAGTATGACGGGTCGCGAAAACGAATATCGTTGGGCCGGCCCGTACCTTGCGAGCCGCCAGGTGGTCGCGGTCGATCCCCAGAGCGATATCTACACGCTTGCCGATCTTGAGGATAAGATCGTGGCGGTTCAGTCCACCACCAAGCCCGAGGACATTTTGCTCAATCGCATAAATGAAAACGTTCCGCAGATCAAGGAACTCTACAGCTTTTCGGACGGTTCATACCTGAACCCGGCGCTCGTCGAGGGCCTGGTCGACGCTATCGCCGCGCATGAGTCCTCGTTCCTCACCTACGAAAAAGACTATGGTGTGGCATATCGCATTTTGGATGAGCCGCTGCTAGAGGTCGGTTTGGGCACCGCTTTCGATATCAACGATACGCGTGGCATCGACGTCAAGCTCACTCATGCCTACCAAGAAATGCTTGCCGATGGCACCATGGAACGCCTGGTGTCAAAGTACTTCGATGACCCTTCGCCATTTTTGAATATGGAGGGCCTGTCATGATCGATGCGCCCGACCACGCCGCTCAGGAGCGGGACAATCGTTCGACAGGGGCATGGCTCCTTGTCGCTCTGCTGGGGATAGCGCTCTCGGTTGTTGCCGGCATGATGAGCTACGATTACACGACGGCCCAAGCCGAGCAGCGCTTTGCCGACGTTGTCGATTACGTGGCGACGCAGAGCCTTTCCTACGATGCATTCAACAGCGCCTATACGACCAAAAACCTGATACGCGTTATGGAAATCGCCGGAGAGGCTGCCCGCGATATGGAGCGCGACGGTTCGGTGGATAACGCCATGCTGGAGCAATACGCCGACCAGTTCAACGTGAGCGCGCTGATCGTGACGGACGCATCGGGCAATTTGGTGTCCGAGTCCTCGACGGGCGATGTGGACTACGGGTCGCTCGCTACGTATCTCAAAGAATCACCCGTGCTGGAGGTGGCAACTCATCCGCTTAAGTCCTATACCGCCCGCATCACGCTTGCGGATGATTCGGTCGCAGACATTGGCTGCGTGACTCGGCAGGATGGCGAGGGCATCGTTATCGCGGTAAGGCATCAGAGCGCGAAAGCGGTTGCAGGCAATACACTCAAACTGCAGAGCTTGCTTGATGGCTATGAAACCATCGATAGCGGCAATATCGTGATCGAAAGCGACGGCAAGGTCGTTGCGACCAATGCCGTTGAACCCACCGTATTGGGCGTGTTCGATCTGCCTGCGACGGATGTCTTCATTGTCGACGGTATTAAGGATCGATGCCTGGCTGGTAAGGTCAGATTGGTTAACGCCGACGGCGAGTGGTATTTGGGCACATTTGGAAAAGCGCACAAATTCTATGTGTACACCTATGCCTCGGCGCAGCGCTACTTTGAGGTCGCCGCGGCTGTTGCCGCCGGCGTGCTGGTGCTCTACGGCGGTGTTATAGCCGTTGTTGTGACGGTGCGTCGCCGCGCTGATCGTCGACGTTTGACGGACTTGCTGCAGCAGGAGCGCAACTATGGCGACAAGCTGGCAAAGGCGGCGCGTGAGGCCTCGTCTGCCAACTCGGCAAAGACGGAGTTTTTGCGTCGCATGAGCCACGATCTGCGCACGCCCATCAACGGCATTCGCGGTATGGTCGAGGTCGGCGATGCCAACGCGGACGATCTGCAAAAGCAGACCGAGTGCCGCTCAAAAATCTGGACAGCATCGGGACTGCTGCTCGACCTTGCCAACGAGGCCCTGGATATGAGTCGCCTGGAGAGCGGGCAGGTCGATCTGGAGCTTGTTCCCACAAACTTGGCGACCCTCAACCACGAGGTGCGCGATATTCTTGAGCGCCAGGCCGAGGAGCGTCTGGTGACAATTATCTGCGACCAGCAGACGCTTGATCATCCCTATGCGCGGGTGAGCGTGACGCACCTCAAGCGCTTGTTGCTCAATATTGCCGGCAATGCCGTCAAGTACAACCGCCAGGGCGGCTATGTTCGCCTGGTGTGCCGCGAGGTGGAGCCAACGGATGGCGTCCCCGTCTATGAATACACGATCGCCGACAACGGTATTGGCATGAGCGAGGAGTTCCAACAGCGCCTCTACGAGCCGTTTTGCCGCGAGGAGCAACAGGTAGAAGGCGCTTCATCGGGAACTGGCTTGAGCGCGCCTATCGCAAAAC
This sequence comes from uncultured Collinsella sp., assembly GCA_938045085.1. Classification (GTDB taxonomy): domain Bacteria; phylum Actinomycetota; class Coriobacteriia; order Coriobacteriales; family Coriobacteriaceae; genus Collinsella. The sequence goes on from CALINZ010000226.1 coordinate 4,401, forward strand.
AGTTGGTCGAGCTTATGGGCGGAACCATGAGCTTTACGAGTGTCTTGGGGCAGGGGACGACGTTTACCATCCGCCTGCCGTTCGAGAAGTGCGACCGCTCCGAGATTCCTCAGGCAGTTCCCGCGGATACTGGCGATGACGATGCACTTCAGGGCTTGCGCGTTTTGCTCGTAGAGGATAACGATCTGAATGCCGAGATCGCGCAGTTTACGCTCGGCCGTGCCGGTGCCGTCGTGACGCATGCTAAGGACGGCGAGTCTGCCGTTGAGGCGTTTGCTGCGAGCGCACCGCACGAGTACGACGTGGTGTTGGTGGACATCATGATGCCTGGCATCGATGGCCTTGAGGCCACGCGTCGAATTCGAGCACTCGATCGCGAGGATGCCGCGACCACGCCGATTATCGCCGTGAGTGCCAACGCCTTTGCCGACGACCGCAGGCTTTCGCGTGAGGCGGGCATGAACGCGCACTTGAGCAAGCCTGTGAGCTCGCAAGAGCTCGTCGAGGCGTTAGCGCACATCGCCGCCGCTTCATAAGCATATGGCCCGGTTCCAAGGTGGGTTGGAACCGGGCCATATTGCTATTTGTGAGGTCTGCTCTTGAAGCTTACTTTTCCTGAATCTGCTTGCCGCAGAGATGCTCAATCGTAATCTCGTAGAGCTGGACGCCCTTAATGTCCTTGGCGATTTCCTCTTCGACTTCCTCGGCAGAAGGGTAGTACTTAAGCGCGAGTTGGCGGACTTTATCCTCGATAAACGCGGGGGTGTCATTCGCCAGACGACAGCGGCCAAAGACCACGGTACTCATAACGTAGGGGGCCCAGTCACCGTCCTTGTACCACTCGTTGCCGTAAACGGTAAAGCAGACCTTGTCATCGCGCTTGAGTGAATCGACCTTGTGGCCGGCCTTGGCGCCATGGAAATAAATCTTGTCGTGCTCGGCGTCGAAGAAGTAGTTGACGGGAATGGCGTACGGGTAGCCATCGTCGCCGTTGACGGCAAAGACGCCGCGCTTGCAGGTAGCGAGCAGTTCGCGCGCTTCCTCGTCAGTGATGGCGCGTTTCTTTCGACGTAAGGGCCTAAACATCGTTGGCTTCCTTTCTGGTCATGCGTGGTGGTTGAGCACAAACTATAGCGAAACGGATCCGTTTTTCTTGATGCGGGCGAGTATGTTTTTGAGCTTGTTAAAGTCGAGCGGTTTGGACAGATGGGCGTTCATGCCGGCGTCGTGTGCCGCCTTGGCGTCCTCGACAAAGGCATTGGCGGTGAGCGCGATGATGGGGATATCGGCTGCATCGACCTTCTCGCTCAGGCGAATCGCGCGGGTTGCCTCGTAACCGTCCATGACCGGCATCATAATGTCCATCAGGATCGCATCGAAGC
>CALINZ010000227.1 GCA_938045085.1 uncultured Collinsella sp.
TACGGGGCGTGCCGATGATGAGCATCGACAGCGGCATGGTATAGGGCGGCAGATCGAGCAGCTCGGCAACTTCCTCGGCATTCTCGACGATATCACCGATATAGCAGCTCCCCAGCCCCAGGGCCTCGGCGGCAACCACGGCGTTTTGCGCGGCGATCACGGCGTCCTGCGCCGCAATGGCAAAGTCGCCCAGACCCGGTGCACGACGGGGCGACTTGCCCGTACGCTCTACAAACTCTGGCTCAAAGCAGCCCACGTGCTCAAACAGATCGATCCACTTGGCATAATCGACCACAAATATGAGTGCCCAGGGCGCCTTGGCGATCATGGGCTGGTGGTCGCACAGGTCGGCCAGGCGGTCGAGCGTAGCCTGCTCGCGGATGCTCACGATGGAATACATCATCATGGCACCCGCCGACGGCGCGCGGCTCGCCGCATGCAGAATCGCCGCACGCTGCTCGTCGGTCACCGCCACGGGACGGTCGTCGTCATCGCGCGCGAAGGCACGCGTAGACGAGCGATGCTCCAAAATGTCCAGCACCGCATTGCCCGTGGTCTCGACCGGGTAGCCGTTCGTATCCACGCCCGCAGCTTCGCCGCAGCACTCGACGCCCGTCATACAAACCTGCTCACCCATAGCTCTATCCTCGCCAATTCTTTAAGAAGCCTTTACGTTTCCGTGTAATTCCCGTCCATTATCGCGCAGGTCGCCACTACATTGAGCCACACCGCCGCACATGCGCGTTAATATGGCTGGTTGTTGTGCGCAGCCCGCAAATGCAGCGCATATTTAGGTAACAATCGGGTAAACCCCCGCTTTCGTAGGTTTTAAGTTTGTGAGGAGTCTCAGCATGTTCGCTGCCGCCATCTCGCTCGTCGGTCTTGCGGCGACCGTCTACCTTGTTTTGCGCGAGGCCAAGGCCATTCGCGCTCAGTCGGGCACCGTCACCAAGGGCGCCTTCGCCTGGAGCGTCGCCTTTGGCCTGTTCCAGCTCTTTTTGACCGCCTGGGGCGCCATTGGCCTCGTCGCGCAAAACGAGCCGCTCGCCTTTGTGATGCTCATCCTGACCAACGTCATCCTCACCGGCTGCGCTTGGGCCAGCATCGCCCGCGACCGCATCGCCCCGCGCGTCTTTGCGTTCGCCGGGCCCGACGCCCCCGCCCCCACCGGCAAGCTCGCCCGCCTGCGCGGCGCTTTTGTGGGCAAACCGCTCGTCGCCGCCGTCTTGTGCCTGCTGCTCGCCGGCGTCTTTGCGCTGCTTGGCATGGAGGTCTCGTCCAACCACGACTTTACCTGGGTTTACCCCCTGTGCATCCTGCTCGAGTGGGCCATCATCACCACGCTCATGACTGGCTTGTTCTTCCTGTTCCAGCGCCACGGCGCAGCTCCTGCGGTCTTGGCCTTCGCTTTCTTTGTCCTGGGCATTGCCGAGTTCTTCGTCATCACGTTTAAATCCATGCCCATCCAGCCGGGCGACCTTTCGGCCATCTCCACCGCCGCTGCGGTCGCCGGCAACGGCTATACCTTCTCCATCTCGCTGTTCTGCGTGCTGTCCATGGGCTTTACCGCCATCGCCATGCTGCTATGCGAGTACGCCGGCCTGGTGGCACCGCATCGCCAGAAGGGCGCTGTCAATGCTAAGCGTATGCTGCTCACCAACCTGCTCGTCGCCGTGCTGTGCCTGGGCGGCGTGACCGCGCACGTCACGCTTATCGACTACTACAACACCCTCGGCATCACCGTCTACACCTGGCGTCCGCTCGAGAGCTACTGGCGCGAAGGCTACCTGCCCGCTTTCATTAGCGCAGCGCAGTCCATCAAGCCGCCCAAACCCGCCGACTACTCCGTCGACGATGCCAAGGCCACGCTCAAAAAGTACGCCAAGGCCTACGACAAGTCCGAGGCCGCCAAGAGCGACGAGCGCGCCGCCGCAAAGGACCAATTCGACAGCGAGAAGCCCACGGTCATCGCCATCATGAACGAGACCTTCTCGGATCTATCCATCTACCAGAATATGCGCGCCGGCTACGAGGGCCCGCAGTACTTTAAGAGCCTGTCCAACTGCCTCAGCCGCGGCAAGCTCTACGTGAGCGCCTACGGCGGCGGCACTGCCAATACCGAGTTTGAGTTTATGACCGGCAACTCCATGGCCAACCTGGGCTCGGGCGTGTACCCCTACACCATCTACAACATGGAAACGACCGGGAACCTGGCAGAGCAGTTCAAGTCGCTCGGCTACACCACCACGGCCATGCACCCCAACCACGCAACCAACTGGAACCGCGAGAACGTCTACAAGGACTTTGGCTTTGACCAGTTCCTGTCCATCAACGACTTCCAGGGAGCCGACACCCTGCGCGACATGGTGACCGACCAAGCGACCTACGACAAGATTCTTGAGCTGCTCGACCAGAACGCCGATCCGCAGTTTATCTTCGACGTGACCATGCAGAATCACTCGGGCTACGATACGGGCCTGCTGCCGGTCGACAAGCAGATGCACCTGAATATCGACACGACCGATCTGGACGCCAAGACCATCGAGGACGGCACGCTGTCCGATGTCGACGAGTACGTCTCGTGCATCGAGCAGTCCGACCAGGCGCTGCGTTACTTCCTCAACGCCCTGAGCAAACTCGACCGCAAGGTGGTCGTGGTGTTCTGGGGTGACCATCAGCCGTTCTTCCCGTCCAAGTTCAACGACAAGTGGTTTACCGGCGAGGATGACGCCACCCACCAGGAACGTCTGTGGCAGACCGACTACATCATCTGGGCCAACTACGACGTTGCCGGCTGCGACCAGACGAGTGAGGTCGATGACCTGTCCACCAACTACCTGTCCACCCAGCTCATGCAGCTGATCGGCGCACCGCTGACCGACTACCAGAAGGCGCACATGACGCTGCGCGAGTCGCTGCCCGCTATCAACTCCGTGGGCTACGAGGACGCCAGCCTGCGCTGGGCGCTCTCCTCCAACGTCACCGGCGACGACGCCGCCGCAGCAGCCGCCACCAAGGCGCGCGAGGATTACGCAAAGATGCAGTACTACGAGATGTTCCGCGACGGCAAGAACGTCTACACCGAGCACTTCCAGACCGAGGCCAACGAGACCGACCCCAACCTGGCGCCGGGTACGACCAAGATCAAGTAGCTGCTAGCTGCTGAGCCACAACTGAAACGTCTGTCCAGGCGGAGGCATATAAGGTTCCCTGCTCGGACAGTCCTGCGCAAGACGAAGGCCACATTAAGTGGCCTTCTTTGCGTGCGGAACTCGCGATGAACCTTATATGCCTCCGCCTGGACAGACGCCCTGATGTTGGGGCGTGGCTTGTCTTGGGTGTATCGCCGAACATATATAAGTTGAAGGCCACGTTATGTGGCCTTCTTTGTTTGCGGAAAGTGTGTCCCGGAATTCTTGTCTGGAATGGGATGCAGTTTCCACTTGGGACCCGATTGGGAAAGTGTGTCCCACTATTCAGCTGGATTCCGGGATGTATTTTCCGGTTGAGGCTCGTTGGGAAAGTGCGTCCCGGTCTGGGCGCTCAAACTGGGATGGATTTTCCGGATGAGGGCTTGACGGAAAATGTGTCCCGTTCCGGGCGCTAATTGTGGGATGCAGTTTCCGCTTGCGGAGTCTCCACTCAACAGAAAACCCGGGTGGCCTGTTTTTTGGCTACCCGGGTTTTTGGGTTGTCGATATGTTCGACTGGCTACTAGTGGGTCTTGCGGCGCTTGATCAGCATGATGAGGGCTATCGCTACGAGCGTTGCTCCCGCTGCTGCTGCGGTGGCGACTAGGACGAATGTTTGGTCGCCGGTGTTTGCGAGGTTCTTCGCTGTGGTCGTAGTCTTGACCTTGGTGTCGGTCTTAGCTCCGTTGTCGGACTTGGGCTTGTCCGGGTTCGTCGGGGTCTCAGGAGTCTCGGGGTCCTTTGAGCCTTCGGAATCGGTTGGGCCGGCGGTGTTTACCAGCGTATGGTCCAGGAACTTCTTGGCGCCCGCACTTGCCTGTGAGAACAAGCGGCGCGTGCGGATCGGGGTGGCGTTCACCGTTGTGGGCGCCGTCTCCTCGGCCTCGATATTCACGAGCGTCGTGCCGGTGTCGAGGCCCACGTCGTTGTATCCCACGTGGCAGTAATACTGCGCACCGTCATCGTCTGCGGTCAGGTCAATCTCGAGCTTTGAGGCCGTTCCAGCCGCAAGGTTGCCATCGGCACCCACGAGCTTAAACTCTGTCTCGCCGCGGCCCTTGCGGTACCACATATAGGTCGGTGCCAGCCCTGTTTCGCTATCGTCGGCACCGAGTTGCTTCACATGGCCAATCGCCGAGAGCGTCAGGTGGCTTCCCGCCGCGCGCTCAACCGAAGAGTCGTATCCAAGATCCGGCCCCTCCGCAGCATCCGCCGCAGGTCCGCTCACGGTCATCGTCATGCCATCGGGCATGGTCTTGACCGTGATGATTGCCGAGCGAATACCTGTTTCGGTCGTGGATCCATTCTTAACGGCGGCGATGGCGAACCGATACTCCGTATTGGGCTGCAGCCCATCCCACTTGAGCGAGGTCTGTGTGTTGTCGGCAATCTTCCAGCTATTGACGACCGCATCCGCCGCATTGCTCTGCAGCATGCCCACGCCGTAGCTAAAGCCACTCTTGTTTGCGAGTACATCGTCCCAGCTAAACGTAACGCTAGTCGAATCGACGGCGTTTGCCGTAAAGCCCGTCACGGCCGGCGCGTCGGGCATCTCGACGTCCTTAACGTCATAGCCCACGATCCAGAACTGGTCGGTGTCCTTGGTGCCGAGCTTGTCGCCCGAGTCTGCCTCGAACTTGTCGACATCCACCGCGTTGACGCCCAGACGCCACACAAAACCGTACTTGCCCTGCGCGGCCTCGGGCAGGTTGTCGACGGTGCCGCCGTATTCGGTCGATTCACTCGAGGAGTTACCCGTAGTAAAGCCGGCGTTGGCACCAAAGCACAGGCCGCCAAACAACTCGTGCTTTGCGAGCTTCGCGCCCATGACAACGCTGCCGTTCAGCGTCAAGCCGAGCTCGAGCTCCTGCTCCTTGCCCTCCTCGACTTCGATGGTCTGCTCAATGCTCGCCCCCGACTGCGCGGCGGCGCCGTTAAACCCATCGTGCGTGTAGGCGCGCGTTACGCCAGGCTTGCCCAGGCCAAAGGAATCCCCAACGGGAGTCTCGCCGTTGAGCGTCGTTTGATAGGTTCCGGGTTCTCCCGACCGGTTGGTCAAAAAGTAGCTGAGCGGCGTCATATTGTGCTGTTTGGCAATGCGGTCATAGGCCTCGACATTAACGACCGAGGTCTGCGCGCCGAGCGACACGGGCGCCGCCATCACGCCCTTGCCACCAGTTTCCTCATTTTCGATCTCATACTCGTAATAGACCATCGGAATCGTGTAGAGCACGGCCTTGTCACCCTCGCCGGCATGCGACTCATAGCTTACGCTTGCGCTGACCGTGCGCTCGCTCCGGTAGTCATAGCATCCCTCGGCGGCAAAATCGACTGAAGCATTCATCGCGACCAAGGGCGGACCGGTCTGCACCTCGACGGCAACGCCCAACTCGGCGCCAATGGTATAGCCCTGGGATGTCCCCGTGCCCTTTTCCTCTCCGTATGACGTGCCGCCCAACACCAGATAGCCGTATGCCTGCTCCAGATCCTCAACATAGGGCGCATCCTGCAGCACGGCAAGCACGCGCGGGTTGGTATAGACCTTGTAGCGGTCCTTGTACGTGATCTTGACGCTGTCGTTGTCGACATCGGGCAGCGCGAGCGAGATAAATGTGCCGTAGGTAGTGCCGCGACGGTTGCTCTCGCTAATCACCTGCTCCTCGCCGCGACGCACCTTTCCGTTCTCGTCGAGCGAAAAATGCGAGGCGGTCATCCAATAGTAGTCATCGTTCTTGCGCAGGTCCTCGTCGCGGTGCTTGCCCACCACGGCGATAAAGCTCTCGTTATAGCGGTCCGAACCCGAGACGCTGCCCGCCTTGACGTCGCTGATCCACACCTGCTCTATACCCTTGTGGTCATGCTTGTTGCTGCTGTTGTATTGCTGACCGCTCATGCTCATGGTTCCGACCATGGACCCCAAGCCCTGAGCCCCGCTCTGTGCCGTGTTGCAGCCAAAGTCGCGGAACACATCGCCGCCCACGAGCACCTCGTCGACCGCCAGCTGCTCGGACAGGCCGTCAAGGTTGGCAGTGGCAAGGGCAATAGGCGCCAAGGTGCACGGATAGCGCTTATCCTGAGCGCTATCCTTCCATGCGCTGTTGGGCACATGCATCAGCCCATAGGAGGCGAGGAGCCCGTCTCTGTATTCCTTACAATCGGAAAGCTTGAACTCGCCAGACTCCGAGTCAAAATACGCGTAGCGGTACAGCGCGCCGTACAGCCCCTTGCTGCCGTCAGAAGCGCCGTAATCAAAAGCGCTGCGTTGCCAGTCATAGCCCGCAAGAATAAGGCCCGTGACGGTTTCACCCGTCTTCTTTCCTTCTTCATCGTAGGCGGCAAACGTGCCGAACGTCGCATTCGCAGCGACCATGGTCTTGCCGTTCGCGGAGAGGGAGATTGCGCCCGCGTCGCCCAGAGCATCGACATGGACGAGCGCACCCTTGGATGCATCCCACGAAAACAGCTCGCAATGCGTCGACTTATCAATATTCTTCTTGCCCTAGGGTGCCGAGACCACGATGGCGAGGTCATCGCAAAAATCGCGATCGAGGTCGCCGGCCGCTAGCGAAACGACAGGAGCTGACTGAAGCTGCGTCCAGGAGTCGTTCCCGCCCTTGTTGTGCGTGGTGTAGTCCGCGGCGTTACCGGCATCGATCTTGACGACGCTTTGCTTCCAGTTGCCGCCCTCCAAGTCATACATGTCGACTACAGCCTTGCGCACGCCGTTCTCGTCGACATAGCAGCCCGCGTAGACAAAAAGCTCGTCGACGCCGTCGCCATCGACATCGCCCGTCTCGACATCAAAGACGGCGTCGTGCTCTTGCAGGTAACCGGCATCCAGGTACTTAAAACGGCCTTCGTACATCATATTAGTGTTGACCGTCACCGGCAGGTGTGTGTCGAGAGTGCGCGTACGCCCGTTGCCAAACGAGTAGAGGACCAGCTCAACCTTTCCGGCGTATGACTTGCCGTCAATCGTCGTGGAGGAACTGTCGCCGTAGGCACGGAGCTCGGCAACGCGGCTCTTTTTGCCCGTGCTGGCGTCGCTGCAGAACTCAACACTCGTGGCGTGAATGCCCGAGAAACCGTTGTTGTCGTTGGCGAGTACTGTTGAGGACTCATTGTTGCTTAGGTACGACCAGGTGCCGCCACCGTAGTCGCTATGCTTGTAGAGATCGCTGTTCGTATCGAAGTTGTTGACGTTTTGCCAGAACTTTGCGGCGCCCCACACACTTCCATAGCCATCGGTGAGTTTGCTGCTGCCGCCAATGTCACCGCGCTCTACGTTCTCGAGCTTGTCGCGCAGAGTGTAGCGATTGCCATGGCTACCGTTAGCTGCCATATAGACCTCGCTGCGCGTGGCAAACGTCGTGGGGGTATCAGTGGAATAGGGGCCAACGGTATCGGCCGGAATGTCCTCGCTCGTGCCCAGACCCAGGGCTTGATAATCCTGCTCGGTCATATCGGTGATTGCGGGCGCGTCTGCCGCCTGGGCAACCTGGGGCGTGGCCGTGAAGCAGGCGACGCTCGTGGCGATCAACGCAGCAAGCGCCGCCGTCCCAACAAGCGGGATTTTCGACAGCCTACGGATACGGGGGTGTGGAACGTACATGAGGGACCTCGCTTTATTCGAGTGGAGTGGACTCATTTTTGCAAATGATACATCCGATGCCCGATATCACGTGTCTCATTTTCGCCAACGGCGTGTCTCATTTTTGAGAATCCGAGATGCCGCGGAAATTTTATCCCAGCTCAAAGGCCATTTCTGGGATGTATTTTCCGTCGAGTGCCTCATCGGGAAACTGCATCCCATTTCAAGCGTCGATTCTGGGACGCATTTTCCCCTTAGACCCTCAACCGGAAACCGCATCCCACTTTGAGCGCAAATTCCGGGATGCATTTTTCGAAAGCCTGCCCATCCGGAAAGCCCGTCCCACTTTGGACGCATCCGGGCACGGAACCATCGACCTATCAGGCCTCCCATCAATAAAGAGGCGTCCTCCCGGACGGCGGGGCACGAAGTTCATCGCGAGTTCCGCACGCAAAGAAGGCCACTTAATGTGGCCTTCGTCTTGCGCAGGACTGTAGAGCAGGGAACTTCGTGCCCGCCGCCCGGGAGGGCGTTTCATTTAGAAAGATGGACCGACCGCCGTCAGCGATGGGAGCTACTCCCCCAGCACGGCCTTTTTGGCGGCTGCAGCCATGTTGTCCAGATCTTCCTTGGTGGGGTGATCCTTTGCGGCGACCCAGTTATCGAGCAGCATCTTAAAGCGGACATTGTCGGGATCTTGCTCGAGCATGGCCTCGTAGCGCTGCTTGACCGCGGGACCCATCTTGCCCTGGCACATTGCCCAGCCCACCAGCTCGGCATCATCGGCCAAATTGGAGGTCACACGATCGACAATCTGCTGGTAATAGCTCTGATCGGCACCAAAACCGCAGGTACCAAACAGAAAGACGCGCTTGCCGTGCAAAGCGGAGAGCAACGCCGCGACCGAAGGCGTGCATGCGCCCTTGTCGCACCAAAAGCCAACGAGCACCGTATCGGCAGCGCAGGCACCCTGCGCCTCGAGCGCAACCTGATCTGCGTCCGCATCGTCGCTCAACGCCGCGGCATGGACAAATTCAACGCCCGCAGCCTGCAGAGCGCGCTTGATCGCGCCCGAAACCATCCTGGTATTACCGCTCTTGCTGTTAACCACCAAAGAGCACGTCATAGTCACGTTGCCTCGTTTCCCCCAAAACTAAAGCCACTATTGCAATTTATTAGATGAATATCTTAGTACTAACGTAACAGATGTAAACCACCGTCTGTCGATTGGCGACGCAGACGACATCTTTGGACAGATTTCGAACAGTATGCACTTCGGATTGAAACCGCCGCAGAACGTTTCACGAATGGCCGAAAAACTGTTTCACAAAACGCCGTCAAATTGTGTCACGGAGTATCGTCAAAATGTTTCACGCGCTGGTAGAACGCTATATAACAAGATCGCTCTATGGGACAAACAAACCTGATTAATTTGCCCCACGGGCTTGCTCACTGGGCGAATTGGCTGCGGTAGAGTTCGGCGTAGAAGCCGCCTGTCGCTAGCAGCTCGTCGTGCGTGCCGCGCTCGATAATCTCGCCGTCGCGCATCACCAGAATGCAGTCGGCGTTGCGGATGGTGCTCAGGCGATGCGCCACCACAAAGCTCGTACGGCCGGCCATAAGCTCGTCGAATGCCGCCTGCACCTGCAGCTCGGTGCGGGTATCGATGCTCGACGTCGCCTCGTCCAGCAGCAGAATCGCCGGGTCGGTGAGCATGACGCGCGCGATGCACAGCAGCTGTTTTTGACCCTGGCTAAACATGCCGCCGCCCTCGCCGATGACCGTATCGTAGCCGCTTGGCAGCTGCACGATAAACTTGTGCGCGTGCGCGCGCTTGGCGGCTTCGATAACCTGTTCACGCGTGGCATCCGGGCAACCGTAAGCGATATTTTCCGCCACCGTGCCCTCGAACAGCCACGTATCCTGCAGCACCATGCCAAAGGCGCGGCGCAGGCTTGCGCGCGTGTAGTCACGCGAAGACCGGCCATCGACCATGATGCGTCCGGCATCGATATCGTAAAACCGCAGCAGCAAATTGATGAGCGTTGTCTTTCCGCAGCCCGTGGGGCCGACCAGGGCAAAACGCATGCCGGGCTTGGCCTCGATGCAGATATCCTGCAGCAGCTTGCGGTCGGGCACATAGCTAAAGTCCACGTGTTCAAAAGTCACCTCGCCACGCGGGGCGGCAAGCTCCACGGCGTCTGGCGCATCGGGCTCCTGCTCGCGGGCGTCGAGCAGTGCAAACATGCGGCGCGCCGAGGCATACGCCGTCTGGATTTGCGTAATGACGTTGGTAACCTCGTTGAACGGCTTGGTGTACTGGTTAGCATAGGACAGGAAAATCTGCACGCCGCCCACCGTAAGCGCCGCGGGCACGCCCGTGATCACGCCCACGCAGCCGATCACAGCGACCACGGCATAGATGATGTTATTGATAAAGCGCGTGCCGGGGTTGGAGAGCGAACCCATAAACTGCGCGCGCTCGCCTGCCGTATAGAGCTCGGCGTTAAGGGCATCAAAGCGCAGCTGCGCGCTGGAGCCATAGGCAAAAGCGTCGACAAGCTTCTGCTCGCCCACGTATTCCTCGATGTGGCCGCCAAGCTGACCCTGAATGCGTTGCTGCGCCGTAAAGCTCTTGTTGGAGAGTTTGGCAATAGCACCGGCTGCAAAAATGGAAAGCGGCGTGACGAGCACCACCACAAGCGTCATGGTCAGGTTAATGGAGAGCATAAACGCGAGCGTGCCCACGATGGTGATGACGCCGGTAAAGAGCTGCGTAAAACCCTGCAGCAGGCCGTCACCCACCTGATCGACGTCGTTGACCACGCGGCTCATAAGGTCGCCGTGGGCATGGCTGTCGATAAAGCTGAGCGGCATGCGACTGAGCTTATCGCTCGCCTCCACGCGCATGTCGCGCACCGTCTCGTAGGACAGACGGTTGACGCAGTAGCCCTGTAGCCACTGGAAGGCCGCAGCACCTACGACGACAATCGCGAGCTTGGTAACGAGCGGCAGCAGCGCATCGAAGTCCACCTGCCCGGCGGCGACGATAAGGTCGATGCCCTCGCCGATGAGGATGGGCGTATAGAGTTGCAGGATCACCGAGATGGCGGCGCTCACAAACGACGCCGTAAACGAGACGCGGTGCGGGCGAACATAGTCCAGCAGGCGACGGGTCACCGCACCCACGGGATAGCGCTCAGGGTCGCCAGGCTGGCGTGGGCCGTCGCCCAGGTCGTTGAGCTTGTCGTTGCCGGACACGTTGGCCGTCATCGTGGCGACCGAACCGGAAGAAGTATACGGATTCATTTAGCAGCCCTCCTTTGCGCAGACAGATGCAGGGGCGGTCGGGGCGCCTAGGGCGGGCACGGAGCTTGGGGCGAGCGCGGGCACCGCACTCCCCTGCTGGCCCTCGAGCTCCTCGCGGCGCAGCTGCGACCGGCAAATCTCGCGATAGAGCTGGCAGCTTGCATACAGCTCGTCATGCGTGCCCAGGCCCGCAACCGAGCCGTGGTCGAGCACGCAGATCATGTCGGCGTCGCGTACGGTCGAGACGCGCTGGCTCACGATGACGGTCGTGAGCGGCAGCCCACCCTCGGCGGCACCACGCACGCTGCGCTCGCGGATGGCATGGCGAAGCGCCGCGTCGGTCTTAAAGTCGAGCGCCGAGGCGGAGTCATCCATGATTAGGACCTGCGGAGCGCCCATCAGGGCACGTGCGATGGTCAGGCGCTGACGTTGTCCGCCGCTGAAGTTCTTGCCGCCCGCCTCGACCGGGGCGTCGAGGCCCTGGGGCTTGTTGTGCACGAACTCGCTGGCCTGCGCCATATCGAGCGCCGCCCAAAGCTCCTCGTCGGTCGCCGACTCGTCGCGCCAGGTTAGGTTGCTGCGGATCGTGCCGCTCACGAGCGACGCGCGCTGCGGAACGGTCGCGACCACGTGGCGCAGCTGATCGAGCGGCCAGGTGCGCACGTCGGCGCCCATCACGCTCACGCTGCCAGTGCTCGCATCGTACAGGCGCGGGATAAGCGAGACGAGCGTCGACTTACCGCTGCCCGTGCCGCCGATAATGCCAAGCGTTTTGCCCAGCGGCAGCTCCAGCGTCACATCGCTCACGGCATTTGCCGCGCCCGCGCCAAACGAAAAACTCGCATGGTCAAAGCTCAGCGCCGGGACCGAAACAGCGCCACCCGCCAGTTCGCTCGGCTCGGGCAGTGCGACCGGCTGATTGCCCTCGTCGGTAATGCTCGGCACGCAATTGAGCACCTCGTTGAGACGCGACGCACTGGCGCTCGCCTTGGTAAAGACCACGACCAGGTTGGCGACATACACGATGGAGGTCAGGGTCTGCGTCATGTAGTTGACGAACGCCATGACCTGGCCCTGCGTGAGCTCGCCCACGTTGACCTGAATGCCGCCCACCCACAGGATGGCGCACACGCCCAGGTTCATCACCAAAAACGTGACGGGGTTGAGAATCGACGAGAGCTTGCCCACCGCGATTGCGACACGCGCCTGGTCATCGGCCGCCTGGGCAAAACGCTCGCGCTCGTGGTCCTCGCGCACAAACGCCCGGACCACGCGGGCGCCCGAAAGTCCCTCGCGGCAAATAAGCGCGATGCGATCGAGCTTTGCCTGCAGCTGCTTGTAGTACGGGATGCAGCGCGCCATGACAAGCCAAAACACCAGGCCGATGGCGGGCGTGCAAATCAAAAAGATCATGCCGAGCTTAAGGTCGATGGCAAGGGCCGCAACCATGGAACCCACCGCCAGGAAAGGCCAGCGGATGAGCATACGCACGCCCAGCGCCACGGCAAGCTGCACCTGGTTGACGTCGTTGGTAATGCGCGTGATGAGCGACGGCGTGCCAAAGCGATCGAGCTCAGCATAGCTCAGCTTGTTGATGTGCTGGTAGAGTGCGCCGCGAATGTCGGTACCCATACCCTGCGAGGTGAGCGCCGCCATCTTTTGGCAGACGAGCGTAAACGAGATGCCGATCACGGCCATGGCGGCAAGTACCATGCCGTAGTGGACGACAGCGTTCACATTGTGTGCGCCGATGCCCTTATCGATCATCTGGGCAATCACCAGCGGCGTCAGCAGGTCAAAGATCACTTCAATCAACTTGCACGCAGGGCCAATCACCATATACCGGCGAAATTTACCACCAAAACGCCCGAGCAGCTCAATCATAAAAAGGCGCTCCCTATCATCATCTCAATTCAATCTGATTCATGATAGTACGGAGAACCCTGGAGATGCGTAAGCAACTCGTTACAGATGTAAGGGCAACGGTCACTAGCGCCCAAGGCACGTAGCAGCCGATGTTTTGGCAACGCCAGCGAGCGGCATAACGCCGGGGATTCAATTATCAGATAAATGTGACCCTTCAGG
>CALINZ010000228.1 GCA_938045085.1 uncultured Collinsella sp.
TCAATGCTTCCCGCGTAAAAAATTAGTGTATGCTTTCGCTGTTTTTCAGCATATTTGCTCAACAGACACAAAGCAGTCCCTCCGGACAAATATCCGGAGGGACTGTGAAAGGAACGTATGAATAAGATCTTCGACAACAAACAGGAGTTTACCGAGCTCTATCGCGATGCCGTCATGAGCATCAGTGGCAAGAGCATCGAGGCCGCCAGCGACCTCGACCGCTTTAACGCCCTGGCCAAGCTCGTGGCCGAGAAGGCCCGCACCGTTGCCACCAAGAGCGACGCCCGTGCCACCGCCGAGGGCAGGAAGCGTGTGTACTACTTCTCGATCGAGTTTTTGATCGGCCGCCTGCTCGACAACTATCTGCTCAACTTTGGCGTGCGCGACATGGTCGCCGAGGCGCTCGACGACATGGGCTTTGACCTATCCGTCATCGAGAACCAGGAGCCCGATCCGGCTCTGGGCAACGGTGGCCTGGGCCGTCTGGCCGCATGCTTCCTGGATTCGATGGCAGCCGAGGGCATTGCCGGCTACGGCAACGGCATGCGCTACCGCTACGGCCTGTTTAAGCAGGAGATCGTCAACGGCAGCCAGGTCGAGGCCACCGACGAGTGGCTCACCCACGGCTATCCCTGGGAAGTCCGTCGTCAGGATAAGGCCGTGACCATTAAGTTTGGTGGCCACGTCGAGGGCTTTGAGGAGAATGGCCGCACGTTCTACCGCACGGTGGACACGCAGGATATCCTGGCCGTCCCCTACGACATCCCCGTGGTGGGCTATGCCGGCGAGACCGTCAACAAGCTGCGCGTCTGGGCCGCCGAGCCGGTCGAGGAGCACTTTGACCTGGAGGCCTTCAACCGCGGCGACTACGCCCTGGCCGATGCCGAGCGCGCCGAGGCCGAGGCCATCAGCGCCATCCTCTATCCCAACGACGCCGGCGAGCACGGCCGTCTGCTGCGCCTGAAGCAGGAGTACCTGTTTGTTTCGGCCGGCATCTACAGCCTGCTCGACACCTTTGAGAAGGAGCACGGCGAGAACTGGGAGCTGCTGCCGCAGTTTGTGGCCATCCACACCAACGATACCCACCCCGCCATGTGCGGCCCAGAGCTTATGCGCATCCTCATCGACGAAAAGAAGCTCGAGTGGGACGACGCCTGGAACATCGTGACGCAGGTCGTGAGCTACACCAACCACACCATCCTGCCCGAGGCTCTGGAGAAGTGGCCCATCGGCACGTTCTCCAAGCTCCTCCCCCGCGTGTATCAGATCATCGACGAGATCAGCCGTCGTTGGCACGAGTCGTTCGACACCACGCAGGAGGGCTGGCAGGAGCGTCTGCGCCAGACCGCCATTCTGTGGGACGGCGAGATTCGCATGGCCAACCTGTCTGTGATCTGCAGCCATAGCGTCAACGGCGTGGCAAAGATCCACTCCGACATCATCAAGAACATCGTGCTCAAGGACTTCTATGCCCTGACGCCCGAGAAGTTCAACAACAAGACCAACGGCATCTCGCACCGTCGCTTCTTTGCCGAGGCCAACCCCACCTATGCCAAGCTCGTCACCGAGGCCATTGGCGACGGCTGGCTCAAGGACGCCTTTGAGCTGGAGAAACTCAAAGAGTTCCAGAACGACACCGAGTTCCTGAAGGCCGTGGGTGCCTCCAAGCGTGCCAACAAGGAGCGTCTGGCCGCCTACGTTAAGGCCGAGACCGGTCTGGTCATCGACCCCAACACCGTCTTCGACGTTCAGGTGAAGCGCTTCCACGCCTACAAGCGCCAGCTCATGAACATCATGAAGGTGATGGACATCTACAACCGTCGCATCGCCGATCCCAACTTCCACGTGACGCCGACGACCTTCATCTTTAGCGGCAAGGCTGCCTCGAGCTACACCTTTGCCAAGGAGACCATCCGCCTCATTAACTCCGTGGCCGACGTCATCAACAACGACCCGCGCGTCAACGAGGTCATGAAGGTCTG
>CALINZ010000229.1 GCA_938045085.1 uncultured Collinsella sp.
CGTTGCCATCGCTGCCGAAGACGGCAATTGGTTAGTTGGCACTTAGGGACGTTCCTTTTCTGCCGGCAGTTTGGGACACTCCTGGCTTAGTAGTCATTGGGGACGTTCTTAAACGACTAGTCAAATAAGAACGTCCCCAATGACTAGGTCGGGCACATTGCTTTGTGAGTTTATTCAATCTTCTTTAATAACAATTAAGTTGTTTACCTGCTTAAAGTTATTTATCATTTTTAAAAATAATGCTCAAAAAATCGTCCAAGAAGTCGCGTGTCATTTTTTGATGCGTCGCGCGTCAAGTGATTTGGCAAGTTCTTGGTTAGATATTGGTCAGTTTTGGGGCAACCTTGCCAAAAGCTTGACGGATGCAGATTTAGACGTCGACGAATGAACACTTCGATTGCGATTCAAGCAAAATTCTGGGCTGATTCTCGATAATCGCTTCCAATCGTCCCTTGCCGCGTGCCGCCCTCGCGTACAATCTGCTCCGACATTCGCGCGCCGTCCGGCGCTTAAGAGGGGAGGGCCCCATGGCAAACGAGATTTGGACCATCAAGCGTTGTCTCGAGTGGACCAAGGAGTACCTGGCCGAGCGCGGCGAGGAGCACCCCCGTCTTTCTGCCGAGTGGCTGCTCTGCGCAGCTACCGGTCTGGCGCGTATCGACTTATATATGCGCATGGACGAGACGCTCGACGCAGCGCAGCTCGAGACCATGCACGCGGCGGTCGTCCGTCGCGCGAAGGGCGAGCCGCTGCAGTACATCACCGGTAGCACACAGTTTCGCATGATCGACGTCGCGTGCGCCCCCGGTGTGCTCATTCCGCGCCCCGAGACCGAGATGCTCGTCGAGGAAGTCCTCAATTATCTGGATGCCGAGGTGCTGAGCCCCGAGGCTGCTGCCCGTCAGCGTGTTGAGCTGCCTTGGAACGATGAGGTCGAAGAGGCCCGCAAAGCCGAGGCGGCGCTGGCCGACGAGCGCGCGACTGCCGAGCGCCGTGCCGCTAACCTGACGGCTGCCGATGAGGCGGCGTTAGGCGGCGACGTACTGGGCAGCCGTGCCTATGCCGAGGAACTGGCCGACCGCGAGGCCGAGGAAGCCGCCGCGCAGGCAGCAGAAGCCGAAGCCGCGGAAGCCGCCGAGTCCGAGCTCGACGAATACGGCATCGCCATCGAGGGTGCCGGCCAGGAGACGGCTTCAACTCAGGATGCCGCTGCGCCTGCCCCAACCGAGCCCTGCACTGCCCGCGTTCTCGAGGTCGGCTGCGGCACGGGCTGCATTTCGCTCTCCCTTGCCTGGGAGCGCCGCGGCCACGTTACCTGCACCGCCACCGATATCGAGCCGCGCGCCATCGATCTGGCCACCAAAAACCGCGACGCCCTCGGCCTCACGGCAGATGAGGTTGCCTTTAGCCTCACCAACCTGGTGAGTTCCATTCCCCGCGAAGAGTGGGGCACCTTTGATGTGCTCGTCTCCAACCCGCCTTACATCCCGACCGACGTCATGCGCTCGCTGCCGCACGAGGTCAAGGACTTTGAGCCCGACCTGGCGCTCGAGGGCGGCGCCGACGGCCTCGATATTTTCCGCCGCCTGCTCAATGCGGCGCCTTACATGCTGCGCGCCGGCGGCCTGTTGGCCTGCGAGCTCTACGAGGGTGCCCTCGATGCCGCGGCCGAGCTCTGTCGCCAGGCAGGCCTTTCGGACGTGCGTATCGTCCATGACCTCACCGATCGCCCCCGCATCGTCCGAGCCATCGTCACCGAGCCCAAACAGCGTATTTAAGCTGAATTAATAGACATTTGCGCAAGTTTGTCCTTGCAATATACCGTAAAACTTCTACTATAGAAGGAGAAAGGTATGTCAAATCAGCTGCATCGGTACCGTATCGTGCTTGATTACATTGAACCTTGGCTTGATGAGCAGGATGAAGCTACGCTGAAGCAGATTTATGCAGACCTTTTGGTGCTCGAGAAGGAAGGTCCCAGCCTTGGTCGTCCGCTGGTTGACCGCGTAAAGGGCTCGAAGCTTCATCATTTAAAGGAGCTGAGAGTGACGTCGTGTGGTGGGCAGGTGATTCGCATCCTCTTCGCCTTTGACCCCAAGCGCCAGGCGGTATTGCTATTGGCGGGTGATAAGTCGCGAGCGGGATCGTCAAGGGCAAAATGGAACGGTTGGTATGCGATCAACATTCCAAGGGCCGAGCAAATATACCGTCGCCACGTAAGGAGGCTCGATCGAGATGGAACTGCATGAGTATATGGAATCTCGCGGGATAACACGCGACTCCATTACCGCCGAGCAGGAGAGGACTCGCGATCGTATCGAAGCCTATAAGCTTGCTCAGATTCGCAGGTTAAAAGATCTAACACAGGCGTCGGTCGCCCAGTCGATGGGCGTTTCTCAAAAACGTGTATCCGAGCTCGAGCGTGGGGAGTTGGGTTCGATGAGGCTCGACACGCTGAGCAGGTACGCAGAGAGCCTCGGCGGAAAACTGGTTGCAAGCATCGAGTTTCCCGATCGTACCGTTACGCTTGCGCGCTAAAAATCTTAAATTAACCCCCTCACTTTCACCGACTACTAGAGCCGCTCACCAAACCAACATGCGCTCTGGGCAAATAGGTTGAACGTTTCGTGCGAGAATGCCCCTCAGTAAACAAACTTTCACCAGAGCGTAAGGGGCTGGCATACACATGCAGACGGTCTATCGGGTATTCGAGGGAGCGCGCGAGCCGCATCGGCTCGCCGTCGAGCGTACGGCCGAGGTACTCAGCTGTGGTGGCTTGGCCCTGATCCCGACCGAGACCGTCTATGGTGTCGCCGTGGCAGTCAATGCCTTCTCGGACGCCGTGCCCCAAGATACAAGCGAATTCCCATCGTGGCCGCGCGATCCGCAGGCTGCCGTCAACGGCGCCGCAGTCCCTGCGCTCGGTACCGGCTACCGTCGCATCTTTACCCTCAAGCAACGTGAACTCACCCAAACGGTCGCCTGGCTGGTCGATGATGCCGAGGCCCTCGACCGCTACGGCGTGGATATTCCGGAAGAGGCCCGCGCGCTTGCTCGAAGATGCTGGCCGGGCGCCCTGACTATCGTGGTCAAGGCGGCGCCCTGCGTGCCGACCTTTATGCGCGCCGCCGACGATACGGTGGCCCTTCGCGCGTCGGCCTCGCCCGTGGTGCAGGCGCTCATCCGTACTTGTGGCGGTCCGCTTGCCTGCACCAGTGCCAACACGCACGGCGCGCCCGCGCCGGCAAGCTTTGCCGCCGTTGAGGACCGTATTCTGGAGGGGGTCGATGTGGCCGTCGACGCGGGCGAGACGCCGTGCCGCGATGCTTCGACCATCGTGACGTTTAAGCATGGCGAGCTCCAGATCCTGCGCCAAGGCGCACTTCCCGCATCAGAGATCGAGCGGGTCCTGTCCGACCCGATGCAATAGAAAGGTGTAAGCGATGTCGTTGAATCTAGGTAGCCTGGGTATGGAGGACGCCTCGTTTAGCTTTGGCGGTTCCTACATCATGGCGCTCGACTGCGGCACCACCTCGGTACTCGCGACCATCGTCGACGAGTACGGCTGCATCGTCGCCCAGGCGCGTCGTAGCGTCAAAACCAGCTTCCCGTGCCCCGGCTGGGTGGAGCAGGATCCCACGGAGGTGCTTGCCAGCCAGATCGGCGTGATGATGGAGGTCCAGTTTAAGAGCGGCATCCATTCCGATCGCATCGCCGCCATCGGTATCTCCAACCAGCGCGAGACCACGGTGGTGTGGGACCGCATAAGCGGCCAACCCATCTATAACGCCATCGTGTGGCAATGCCGTCGCACCGCACCTCTGATCGACGAGCTGGTCGAGCAGGGCGCAGAAGGGCTGGTTCGCTCCCGCACGGGACTCACGCTCGACCCGTATTTCTCGGCCTCCAAGGTGCAGTGGATTCTCGACAACGTTGACGGCGCACGCGAGAGCGCGGCGGCGGGCGACCTCATGTTTGGCACCATCGATACCTGGCTCATCTACAACCTCACCGGCGGCCAAACCTTTGCCACCGACTACACCAATGCCAGCCGCACGGCGCTCTTCAATATTCATACGCTGGACTGGGACGATGACCTGCTGGCTCTCTTCGACATCCCGCGTGCCATGATGCCCGAGGTCCGTTGGAGCGCCGGTGACTACGGCCGCGTCGCGAGCGACATCATGACCAACATGCCGCCCATCATGGGTGTGGCGGGCGACCAGCAGGCATCGCTGTTCGGTCACTGCTGCTTCCATCCCGGCCAGACCAAAAACACCTATGGCACGGGCTGCTTTATGCTCATGAACACCGGCGACGAGATCGTCGAATCCAAGAATGGCCTGGTCTCCACCATCGGTATCGCTGCGAACGGCAAGGTCAGCTATGCGCTCGAGGGCTCTATTTTTGCCGCCGGCTCAACGATGAACTGGCTGCGCGACAACATGGGCGTTATCTCCAACGTATCCGAATCGGCACAGCTCGCCTCTTCGATCGGCGATAACGAGGGATGCTACTTTGTCCCCGCTTTTGCGGGCTTGGGTGCACCATGGTGGGACGCGCACGCCCGCGGCATCGTATGCGGTCTGACCGGCGCCTCGAGTCGCGCGACCATCGTGCGTGCCGCTTGCGAGTCCATGGCCTATCAGAGCTATGACGTGCTGCGTGCCATGGAGCAGGACGTGGGTCTTTCGATCGAGCGCCTGTCCGTCGATGGTGGCGCCTCGCGCAACGAGTTCATCATGCAGTTCCAGGCAGACTTGCTGGATATCCCCGTGCTGCAATGTGAGTCGGTGGAGACCACGGCAATCGGTGCCGCGTACTTGGCGGGTCTTGCGGTTGGGTATTGGGA
>CALINZ010000230.1 GCA_938045085.1 uncultured Collinsella sp.
AGAGCGCTTGACTGGCAGTCAAGAGGTCAGGGGTTCGATCCCCCTCGTCTCCACCATCGTGAATGTAAAGGCTTTCGGTATCCCGAAGGCCTTTTTTCATGCCAAAACACCACGCGCTGCAAACCCCACCTACGCCAACAAAAAGTTGCACAATTAATTTCCCATGTCTGTACATAGTTTGTTAGACAAACGCGATTACCAGCACGCCTTGCTGGTCATTTCGGGCTTCAGGAACGTCTCTAATCACCGCTTGCACCCCAATAACCTGCGCCAACGTGAACAACATTCCAAAACAACCCCCTTAAGCACGTCAAATGAACGATATGTTGTCCAACGCAGCCCAAATCAGTTTCGCTAACAGCTTGTGCTATGATACATAACGTTACATGAGTTCAACTGTGCTCACGGCTCTAGTAAGTCACAAAGCACAGGGTCAATCAGCATCCGGCCGTAACGGCGGTGCCAGAAACACCACGAGCTCCAATAAAGAAGTCATGCGACTTTGTTTTTTGCATCGATTTAATTCGTTGGTGTAAATAGCTATTGTTTGCATGCTAAAGCGTAGCTGTACTGCAGCTGTTTGCGTGCGTTCCAGTTTTGTACCCGCTTGACTGGGCCGCACGCAGCCAGCTGGAGACGCGTTCATTTTGCGATACACGTCCGCGTCTCTAGCAACTGCACTTATACATACCGTTCAAGGTGGGGCAGAGCCACGTGCTTGTCTAACTGGGCTCAGGGTTTGAATATGGAGCGCCTTCGCGCACAAGCGCCCTGGCGAAGCCATACACAAACCTCGTGAGCCACACGTAAGACAGCAAGGGGGTGGTGCTCGTGTGGTATGTGATCCAGGTCATTAACGGTCGCGAAGACGTAATGCGAGAGCGTATCGAGCGCATGGTGCCGGCGAGCGCCATGCAGGAGCTCTTTTATCCCCAATTTCAAACCGAGATTAAAGTTCACGGCGAATGGGTCGATACGACCAAGCCGCTCTTTCCCGGTTATCTTATCTGCGATACGGCAGATCCCCGTACCGTGCAACAGTATCTGCTGCGCATGGACGACTTTGCCCGGGTGCTTGCCCAGGACGGTCAGTTTGTGCCGCTGGCAAAAGAAGAGGTCCAGCTCATTGGCAGTTTCACTAATAGGGGAGACCGCGTAGTGCCCATGAGCGAGGCCTTAAAAGACGGCGACCAGGTCGTAGTGACGGCAGGTCCGCTGCTGGGCCACGAAGGCCTTATCAAAACCATTAACAGACGCAAGAGCACTGCTTATTTGGAGCTCAACCTGTGCGGCCGACGCGTAACCACCCGCGTTGGCCTTGCAGTGCTTTCAAACGAGCAGCGCGTCATGCGCAACCTCAAAAAGGCGATCGCCTAGCTGCTGGCGACCGCTACACAGAACAGGGAGGATCCCCGACCTGGGGACAAAGTGTTGGAAGAGAACGTGTCAGATAAAACTCAATTAGTAACGGATGCGCCCGCGGGGGCGGCGCTCATTGCTCAGGCCATGGACCGGCGTGAGGGCGCCGGCCGCTACACGTCCATGCAGTCCATCATGGACTGGGATCGTTCGCGCCTGGCCTACCGCGCCGTTAAGCGCACCTTTGACATCGTGTTCAGCGGCTGCGTGCTGGCTGTCATCGCCGTACCCAGCCTGGTGCTTGCCGCGGCCATCCGCCTAGAGAGTGAGGGCAACCCCTTCTACAGCCAGATCCGAGTGGGACAGACCCGCCCCGACGGCAGCCTGTCCACCTTCCGCATGTGGAAGTTCCGCAGCATGTACAAGGACGCTGACGAGCGCCTCGCCGAGCTCAAGGGGCAGAACGAGATCGCAGGCGCCATGTTCAAGATGAAGGAGGACCCTCGCGTCACCAAGATCGGTAGGTTCATCCGTAAGCACTCCATCGACGAGTTCCCCCAGTTCTTGAACGTGTTCCTGGGCCAGATGTCCGTGGTTGGCCCCAGGCCACCGCTGCCGAATGAGGTCGCGCAGTACACGGAGTACGACCTGCGGCGTTTGGCCGTCAAACCAGGCATCACCGGCTGGTGGCAGGTTACAGAGCGTAACTCGACGGGATTCGACGGCATGGTTCGTCGCGACCTGGAATATATCGCCAAACGTGGCGTTTTCTTCGATTTAAAAATAATCCTATTAACAGTGATTGAGGTTGTCAGCGGAAATGGCGCTTGCTAAAGAGACAAAAGGGAAATACGAAGGCACCAGTTCAACGGTTGATCTTCCCGGGCGAGTCGAAGTCCTGGGCGCCCCCGTCGACCCCTGGACGATGGGACAGACCGTCGAGGCGACCGATGCTCTCATCAAAGAAGGGCGCTTCGCCCACCTGATCGGCGTGAACGCCGACAAGTTGCTGCAGATGCGCGACGATCCCGAGATGGACGCGTGCGTGCGCCGCTGCGAGATCGTGAACGCAGATGGCGCTTCCATGGTCATGGCCGCCAAGAAACTGGGCGTGGACCTTCCGGGGCGCGTGGCCGGCATCGACCTCATGTGGGAGCGCGAGGGGCACAGTGTCTACCTGCTGGGCGCAAAGGCCGAAGTGGTCGCAAAGACCGCCGAGGTACTGTCTGAGAGGTATCCCAATATGGTCCTTGCGGGTTACCGTGACGGCTACTTCGGCGATGACGAGTTCGATGCCGTGGTCGCCGAGGTTGAGCGGGCCGAGCCCGACATCGTGTTCGTGGGCATCACCTCGCCCAAGAAGGAACGCCTGATCGAGCGTTTCCGCGAGCTGGGCGCCAAGGGCGCTTTCGTGGGCGTGGGGGGTTCGTTCGACGTGGTCTCCGGCAACATCCCGCGCGCCCCGATGTGGATGCAGCGCGCGAACCTGGAGTGGCTCTTCCGCATGATGCAGGAGCCCAAGCGCCTGGTGAAGCGCTACGTGGTCGGCAACACCCGTTTCTACATGCTTCTCCGCAAGGAGTCAAAGAGGAGCAAGGCCAATGACTAAGAAGAAAGTAATGCTCGTTTTCGGCACCCGCCCGGAGGCAATCAAGATGTGCCCGCTCGTCAACGAGCTGAAGACACGCACGGATGAGTTCGAGACCGTCGTTACCGTGACCGGCCAGCACCGCGAGATGCTCGACCAGGTGCTGCGCGTCTTCGGCGTGACCCCCGACCACGACCTAGCGATCATGAAGCCCGGCCAGACGCTGTTCGACGTGACGTGCGACGTGCTGCTCAAGCTCAGGGCCGTCCTCGAGGGCGAGAGGCCCGATGTCGTCCTGGTCCACGGAGACACCACGACCAGCTTCGCCGCGGCGCTCGCGTGCTTTTACCTTCAGATCCCCGTGGGCCACGTCGAGGCGGGCCTGCGCACGCACGACATCTACAGCCCTTGGCCCGAGGAGTTCAACCGCCAGGCCGTCGACATCGTGAGCGAGTTCTACTTCGCACCCACGGAGGCTAGCAAGCAGAACTTGCTAGCCGAGGGCAAGCCCGAATCGAAGATCTGGGTCACCGGAAACACCGGCATCGACGCCCTGCGCACCACCGTGCGCGAGGGGTACTCCCATCCCGAGCTCGATTGGGCTGAGGGCTCCCGCCTCATCCTCATCACGGCGCACCGCCGCGAGAACCTGGGCGAGCCCATGCACCGCATGTTCCGCGCCATCCGCCGCGTGATGGAGGAGCATCCGGACACAAAGGCAATCTACCCCATCCACATGAACCCGCTCGTCCGAAAGGCGGCGCACGAGGAGCTCGACGGCTTCGACAGGCTCCACATCATCGACCCTCTCGAGGTTCTTGACTTCCACAACTTCATGGCCGGCAGCCACCTCATCCTCACCGACTCGGGTGGCATCCAGGAGGAGGCGCCGAGCCTGGGAAAGCCGGTCCTCGTCATGCGAGACACCACCGAGCGTCCCGAGGGCGTAGAAGCCGGCACCCTGAAACTCGTGGGCACCGAGGAGGACGTCATCTACCGCGAGTTCAGCCGTTTGCTCAGCGATCAGGCCGAGTATGAGGCAATGAGCCATGCTTCGAACCCCTACGGGGATGGGCATGCGAGCGAGCAAATTGTGGATGTGCTGGCAGGTTAGCAACATGAATGAATGCTTCAAACTATATAAAGCTGCCCACGCCTGCACCAAGGGCCCGAAGTTCGTCCGTCCGTTGGCGGGAGTTTTCAGACATCTGTCGCAGTTTCTCTTTGCTTGCCATATCGGAAGCCAAGCCGAGATAGGCGATGGTTGCTTGTTCCAGCACAACGGTGTGGGATGCGTCATCTCCGAGAAAGCCGTGATTGGAAAGAACTGCGAGTTCTATCAGCATGTTACTGTTGGAACGCTCCAGGGGGGGGTTCCTATCATTGAGGATGACGTCTCAATCGGCGCCAACGCGGTATTGCTTGGAAATATCGTAATCCACAAAGGAGCGAAGATTGGCGCAGGAGCCGTCGTTCTTTGTGATGTTCCTGAAAGTGCTACTGCCGTTGGCGTACCTGCAAGAATCATCATGACTAGTGAAATGTGATTAATTTTAAGGAATTATATATGGCTTGTTGCGATGAAATAGAAGTAGTTTCTACTGATCTTGTCTCAATCGTATTGCCCGTTTTTAATACTGCGGATTATCTTTCGACTTGCATAGAAAGTCTATTATGCCAGACCTATCCGAACATCGAAATTGTGATTGTTGACGATGGGTCAAGTGATGGTTCTTCTGATATTTGCGATCATTACTCAATTAGTAATGAAAATATCAGTGTCTATCACATTGAGAATCACGGCCTCTCATATGCAAGAAACCTTGGGATTGGTGCCTCAAAGGGGTCGTATATAACTTTTATCGATAGCGATGATGTTGTTCCGGCTTACTACATTGACTATCTAATGAAAGGATTGGCAAACGGGTCGGCCGACTTATCATGCGTTCAACTGCAGGAGATTGAAAACCAAAGCGCTATCAGCTCATTACCATGTGAATTAGATTTACCTGCATTTGAAATTGTGAATACCAAAACAGCTTTGTCGAAACTACTTCGTAACGTAGATATCTGCGAGTCTGCGTGTGGAAAAGTTGCAAAAGCTTCTTTTTGGAAGCAACATAAGTTTCCCGTTGGGCGGGTTTACGAGGATTTAGCAACTTGCGCAGGGATTATCAATGACGCTGATTCCATTGCGTTTTCCCGTGGGAAGATTTATGGCCAAGTTTATCGCGTTGGATCTCTTTC
>CALINZ010000231.1 GCA_938045085.1 uncultured Collinsella sp.
GGCGACGGTCTTACCGTCGTCGTTCAGGCGCATGTAGAAGGCCTTGATCTCTGCCGGGTAGTCGGTCACGAAGGTCGGGCGCTTAAAGTGCTCCTCGGTCAGGAAACGCTCGTGCTCGGTTTGCAGGTCGATGCCCCAGCTCACGGGGTAGTCAAACTTGTGGCCGGCGGCGACGGCCTGCTCCAGGATTTCGACGGCCTCGGTGTAGGTGACACGGGCAAAGTCGGAGTTGGCCACGTGGTTCAGGCGCTCGATCAGGCCCTTGTCCACAAACTTGTTGAGCATGTTGAGCTCGTCGGGGCAGGTGACCATAACGTCCTTAAGAACGTACTTGAGCATGGCCTCGGCGTTATCCATGTAGTCGTTCAGATCGGCAAAGGCCATCTCGGGCTCTATCATCCAGAACTCGGCGGCGTGGCGCGTGGTGTTGGAGTTTTCGGCGCGGAAGGTGGGGCCAAAGGTGTACACGTCGCCAAAGGCCATGGCAAAGTTCTCGGCATTGAGCTGGCCGGACACGGTGAGGCTCGCGTGCTTGCCAAAGAAGTCCTGGCTCCAGTCGACCTCGCCGGACTCGGTGAGGGGCGGATTTTTGGGGTCGAGCGTGGTCACGCGGAACATCTCGCCGGCGCCCTCGCAGTCACTCGTGGTGATGATAGGGGTGTTGACGTAGACAAAGCCCTGCTCCTGGAAGAAGCGGTGGATGGCGGCAGCCGCGACAGAGCGGATGCGGAACACGGCGCGGAACAGGTTGGTGCGCGGGCGCAGGTGCTGCTGGGTGCGCAGGAACTCGACGGTTGCACGCTTCTTCTGCAGCGGGTAATCCGGGGCGCTGACGCCTTCGACCTCGATGGAGGTGGCAGAAAGCTCGAAAGGCTGGGGCGCATCGGGGGTCAGCTTGACGGTGCCGGTGCAAATGAGTGCGGCCGAGACGTTTTGATGGGCGATCTCGTCGTAGTTGTCGAGTGCCTCGCGGTTCATGACGACCTGCAGGTCGCGGAAGCAGCTGCCGTCGTTGAGCGTAACAAAGCCAAAGTTCTTCATGTCGCGGATGGACTTGACCCAGCCGGCGACGGTGACGGTCTGGCCGCCGAGCGACTCGGCATCGGCATAGAGCTGCGCGATTTTGGTGCGGTTCACGTATCCTCCCATAACGGTTGAATGATAGTTATCCATACAGTTCGATATTCTAGCAGCTCGGTTCATTTGGGCTATACAGATAAGGCATTGGCGGGATGGTTTTCAAACGAAAAGCGCCCGCGGCCAAATGGTCGCGGGCGCTTGGCGTGTTGCCTTTTGGCTGTGTGGCGCGGGACCCGTTACTTGGTCTTAGCCACCAGCAGCGGGTCGCCAAGCTTGACGAGCGGGTTGCCGCCGATAAGCGTTCCAGACTCGCCGACATGGTCGATGCTCTTAAGACGATCGAGCTCGGAGACGATGACGGTCACGATATCCTCGTGGCCGGCGGCCTTGATGGCCTCGCGGTCGAAGCTGATGAGCGGCTGGCCCGCCTTGACCACATCGCCCATCTCGACAAAGCGGGCAAAACCCTTGCCGTTCATTTCCACGGTGCCCAGGCCAACATGGATGAACACGCGAAGACCGTCCTCGGTGATCATGCCAATGGAGTGGTTGGTGACAGTGGTGGCGCCGATGCGGCCGTTGGCGGGCGCATAGATGGTGCCGGTAATGGGCTCGATGCCATAGCCCTGGCCAAGCATGCCCGAGGCGATCGTCTCGTCGGGAACCTCGTTCAGGTTGACGAGCACGCCGTTGACGGGGGCATAGATGACGCCTTCGCGGGTGGCGAAGCTCGCTGCGGGCGGAACGGACGCCTCGCCGGTCGAGGTGAAGGTGGACTTAAGCGAATCGAGCAGACCCATAGTTGCCTCCAACTTAAATAGGCGCATATCGCGCGTTTGGTTTGCCGGAAACGTTTCATATGTGTTTCGCGGCTTGGTCAACGCCCTCTATTCTACGCTGCTCAGCGATGGTCCTGAGCTGGGATTATGTGATATATCAGTTGATGGGAAGCTTATTGCGGGAGCGTTTCTGCGCCGTGGGCCCAACTGGGGTACGCTTGAAGGCGAAAAACAAGGGCGCATATTTTGCGCGAAGGGAGCACATATGATTGTCGAGAACCATGCGCTGTGGGGCGAGGAGCCGACCGAGGAATATCCGGCGACGTTTACGTATTTGGGTGCCGAGCCGCTGCCCGATAAACCGAATGGCCGCCGCCCTGCTGTGATTATCTGCGGCGGAGGTGCGTTTACGCATATCGCTCCGCATGAGCAGGATCCCGTGGCGTTTGCGTTTTTGGATCACGGTTACCAGGCCTTTGTACTCAACTATGTCACGAGTTCTACGGGTGACGTGAGCTTTCCGCACCCCCAGGCAGATCTCGCCAAGATGGTCGCCACGGTGCGCGCCAACGCCGACGAGTGGCATGTCGATCCCAAGCGCGTGTGCGTCGTGAGCTTCTCGGCGGGCGGCATGATCTGCGCCTCGCTGGCAACGCAATGGAAGACCGGCCCCTTCGCGGCACTTGCCGGGGCGCGTCCGGACGACATTCGTCCCGATGCCGTGGTGCTGGGCTATCCGCTGCTCGACTTTGCCTATGT
>CALINZ010000232.1 GCA_938045085.1 uncultured Collinsella sp.
CAGGTCGTAGTCGGTAAAGATCGAACGGTCGTGCTCGGCGACGGCGCGAATGACCGGGTCATCGGGCAGGTAGGTCTGGATGATAACCTCACCGGGGCGATCACCACGACCGGCGCGGCCGGCAACCTGCTCCAGCAGATCGTAGGCGCGCTCCCCTGCTCTAAAATCGGGCAGCTTGAGCGCAAAGTCGGCATTGACCACGCCCACGAGTGTGACCTCGGGAAAGTCGAGGCCCTTTGCGATCATTTGGGTGCCCAGCAGCACCGCGCAATCGGCCGCATCGAACTTCTCAAGCAGCTTTTTGTGCGCATCCTTGCCGCGCGTGGAATCGGCATCCATACGAATAATGGCGACGTCCTCGGGCAACATCTGGTGCAGTGCGTCCTCGATCTGCTGCGTACCCAAGCCCATTTTTGCCAGGTAGCGACTGCCACATTTGGGGCAACGGCTCGTGGGCGCGGGATACGGCTGCACGCGCCAAGACGAACCGCATGTGTGACACTGCAGCGTGTGCGTGCGCTCGTGATACGTAAGCGCGGTGGAGCAGTGGTTGCAGGTGGGGACGCAGCCGCACTCGCGGCACATAAGGAACGGCGCAAAGCCACGGCGGTTATGCAGCAACACGGCCTTCTCGCGGCGCTCGACCACACGCTCCAGGCCTTCCATCAGCGGTTTTGAGAACATAGAGCGGCTGCCGTGCGAGAACTCGCGGCGCAGGTCGGCAATGCGGACTGTCGGCAGCACGGCGTGTCCCGGGCGCTCGGGCATCTCGACGCGCGTCCAGGTGGCACCGTTATACGTGCCACGGCGGCAGCGGTCGAGGGCCTCAGCAGAAGGCGTGGCCGAGCCCAGCGCGAGCGGGCAGCGATAGCGACGCGCCATCTCGGCCGCCACTTCGCGCGCATGGTAGCGCGGGCTGGAACCCTGCTTGTAACTGGTCTCGTGCTCCTCGTCGATGATGATAAGGCCCAAGTCGCTGAGCGGGCAAAAGAGCGCCGAGCGGGCGCCGACGACCAGTTC
>CALINZ010000233.1 GCA_938045085.1 uncultured Collinsella sp.
TCAGGGAGGCGGCCGCAGCAGTTCCAATCGTGGACGCGGCGGATCACGTACTCCTCAAAACAACGAGCTCGATCCGCGTATCGTCTACGCCGGCATCGGTGCCGTTGCGCTGTTGTTGATTGTGCTCATCGTGGTGCTTCTGCGCGGCTGCGCATCTTCGGCGCCCGAGACCACGCCCGAGACGCCCACTGCTACCAAGACGACGACCAAGAAGTCTTCTAAGAAGACCGAAACGGTCGACGAGGACGAAGACACCGATGAGGCGACGGATGAGTCGACTGACTCGGACGCTACCAAGACGACGGCCAAGAAGGAAGAGAACGAGGTCACGAAGGTCAAAGTCTCCGTTGCCAAGGGAAAGACCGCGTGGATTGAGGTCAAGGTCGACGGCAAGTCGGTCTATGGCGCCCAAGCGACTGGCCCCTTTGAGCAGGAGTACACGCCCGAGTCCTCGATCGAGATCACCACGTCCAAGCCTTCCGATGTCACCGTTACCAAGAACGGTGAAAAGGTCCGTTACGATACCAAGACCTCCGGCGTGGCGCGTGTGACGATCACCGTTCCCAAGAAGGAGACGACTGATTCCGAGAATGGTGAAAGTTCTGATGGTACTGACACCACCGATGGTACCGATACCACCGATGGTACTGATACCACCGACGGTACCGATGCCCAGTCCACGGATGGCGCCGATACCGCAACTGACGGTCAGACGCCCACCGATTCTACCGACTATTCGTACGATAGCTACTAAGCCGCTCGTACGCGAAAGGAAACATCATGGCTAAAGATTCCAGCTTCGACGTCGTGTCCGAGGTCAACATGCAAGAGGTCGACAACGCCTTTCAGCAGACCACGCGCGAGATTTCCCAGCGCTATGACCTCAAGGATTCCGGCGCCACGATCGAGCTTTCGAAGGGCGACAAGCTCTTTACGATCAACGCCCCGGCCGACTTTGTCTCCAAGCAGATTGTCGACGTGCTAAGCTCCAAGCTCATCAAGCGCGGCATTGATCTTAAGGCCGTCTCGTGGGATGCTCCTCAGGCGGCATCGGGCGGCACCGTGCGCGTGCTCGGCCATATCGTCGAGGGTATCGACCAGGCGACCGCCAAGAAGATCAACAAGGACATCAAGGACCAAAAACTCAAGGTCAAGGTGACCATCGAGGCCGACAAGCTGCGTGTTTCCTCTGCTTCGAAGGATGCGTTGCAGACCGTAATCCAGTTCCTGCGCGACCAGGACTACGGCCAGCCGCTACAGTTCACCAACTACCGCTAATATCATTCGAAAGGACCGCTCTCCAACATGGATACACCGTTGGGCTCCGTGCTCTACATCACCCTCGGGTGCGCTAAGAACGAGGTCGACACCGACCGCATGCGTTCTCTTTTGACCGCTGCGGGCTACGAGGAGGCATTCGACCCGCAGGATGCCGATATCGCCATCGTCAATACATGCTCGTTCCTCGCCTCCGCAACGTCCGAGAGCATCGAGACCACGCTCGAGCTCGCCAACGAGGTTCAGGACGGCGTTCGTTCTTGCCCCATCGTTATGTGCGGCTGTGTGCCGTCGCGCTATGGCGACGACCTGCCTGACGAGCTGCCCGAGGTCGCTGCCTTTGTGAAGGCCGACGAGGAGGACGGCATCGTGGCGGTCATCGATGGCGTGCTGGGCGTCGAGCGTGAGATTGCAGCCTATATCCCGCAGGTCAAACGTACCGTCGAGGGTGCTGTCGCCTACGTCAAGATTTCCGATGGCTGCAACCGCTTCTGCAGCTTCTGCATGATTCCCTACATCCGCGGCCGCTATCATTCGCGCAATGCCGAGAGCATCATCTCAGAGGTGCGCGACCTGGTTGCCGGCGGTGTGCGCGAGATCGTGCTGATCGGCCAGGACACGGGCATCTGGGGTACCGACTTTGCCGACGAGGACGTCGCCGATGGCTCGCCGCGCAATCTGGCGCAGCTGCTGCGTGCCGTCGCCGAGGCCGTACGCCCGCACAACGTCTGGGTCCGCGTGCTCTATCTGCAGCCCGAGGGCATGACTGACGAACTCATCGAGACGATTCGCGATACGCCCGAGGTGCTGCCCTATATCGATATCCCCGTGCAGCACTGCGACGCGCGCATCCTCAAGGCCATGCGTCGCTCCGGTTCACGCCAGGAGCTCGAGGATCTGTTCCGCGACCTTCGCGAGCGCATCCCCGGCATCGTGATTCGTTCCACGGCCATGGTCGGCTTCCCGACCGAGACCGACGACGAGTTCCGCGACCTTATCGACTTTATGGACACCGTCGGCTTTGACTACACGAGTGTCTTTGCCTACTCGCGTGAGGAAGGTAGCCTGGCCGCCAAGATGGAGGGCCAGGTCGATGAGGAGGTTAAGCTCGAGCGCGCCCAGGAGGCCATGGACCTGGCCGAGTCGCTCGGTTTTGCCGCCACCGCCGCACATGTGGGCGAGCGCGCCCAGGTGATCGTCGACGGTATCGAAGAAACCGAGGACGGCGCCGAGCTGATCGGCCATGCCTGGTTCCAGGCGCCCGATTCCGATGGCGCGGTCCACTTGGACGCCAGTGAGGCGTCCGTGGGCGATATTCTGACTGTCGAGTTTACCGATAGCTTCTGCTATGAGCTTATCGGCCATGTTGTGGAGTAGGAGAGCATCGTGGCAAACGAGAGCAATAAGGAACTGACGAGTGTTTGGACGCCCGCCAACATCGTGACGTGCGTTCGCATCGTCTTTATCCCGGTGTTCATGATCGTGTCGGCGCTTTCTCACACGAGTGTTGCCGGTACGGATTGGAGCACCTTCGACGGCCCGCTCGCCGCCGCTGCCTTCATTCTGTATGTGATCCTGTCGTGCACCGATAAGGTCGACGGTTATCTGGCGCGTTCGCGCAACGAGATCACCGACTTCGGTAAATTCTTGGACCCCATCGCCGATAAGCTGCTCGTGTTCTCGGCCCTGCTGCTGTTCTTGGATTTTGGCGCGGTGACCGTGTGGTCCGTGTTCATCATCCTGTTCCGTGAGCTTCTGGTGAGCGCCCTTCGCATGGTCGCGAGTGCGGCCGGTGTGGTCGTTGCGGCCGATAAGCTCGGCAAGTACAAGACGGCGACCACGATGGTCTCCATCTGCGGTTACCTGTGCGTTTTTGCTA
Source organism: uncultured Collinsella sp. (assembly GCA_938045085.1). Taxonomy (GTDB): domain Bacteria; phylum Actinomycetota; class Coriobacteriia; order Coriobacteriales; family Coriobacteriaceae; genus Collinsella. The sequence continues at coordinate 3,158 of CALINZ010000233.1, forward strand.
TGGCCGGCTTGCACCTTGGCCCGGTGGCGCTGACGCTCGGCATCTACTCGGTGTCGCGCTTCCTGTATGCCGTTGCCGTTGTCTTGACCGTTATCTCGGGCGCCCAGTACTTCTGGAACTGCCGCAAGATCGTCTTTTCGGTCTAGGTCCTGGTGGGTATGACGGACTCTTTTGAGCAGATTTCCGCACATAACGAGGAGCTGGCGCGCGATATCGTTGAGCGCGCGAGCGCTCGGGGTGTGACGGTTTCGACGGCTGAGTCGCTGACGGCGGGTATGATCGCCTCGACGATTGCGGATATCCCGGGCGCCTCGGCGGTGCTGCGTGGCGGTGCGGTGACCTACTGCGATGAGATTAAGCATCGCGTGCTGGGTGTTGAGCAGGAGACGCTCGACCGCTACACCGCGGTGTCGCATCAAACTGCGCGCGAGATGGCGTCGGGTTCGCTGGAACTGTACCAGAGCGATATTGCAGTGAGCGCAACGGGTTATGCCGGCCCCGGCGGTGGTACTGAGGACGATCCTGCTGGCACTTTCTATATTGGCTGGGCGCATCGTTCTGCCGATGGGGGCGTGCCGGTCGTGGACTCCATTCGTTGTCGCTATGAGGGCGATCGTTCGTGTGTTCGTGCCCATGCGGTCGCGGAGGCACTGGGTCGCATCGTCTGCGTGCTCGATTCTATGGAATAGACGTGTTTTAAGGGGCCTCCGGGCCCCTTAATTGTGGAGATAGGGACCTCCGGCGAATTTTATCTTTGTGCAGGTAGTTGTCGTATTTTTCCTCGTCATGATTTTCTTGGTTCGCCTGCGGTCAAGTTTTTGGTCAGTGTTTGGTCGGCGTTTGGTTGGGTTTTGGAAAGGTCGGCTGCATATGATTTATCTGAACGGTTGACCACGAACAGCCGTTCGTTTAATATCGATGCAGGTTGTTAAGAGGAGGGCTATTCATGGCCAAGAATTCAGGTCCCGTACGTACCGTTCATGCTCGCACGACGGGTAAAGAGCGCGATGAGATGATCGCCACCACCAAGGCCGAGATCGAGAAGAAATTCGGCCAGGGTTCCATCATGAGGTACGGCGACGGTGGCCCCGAGCTCGAGGTCGAGGCCATCCCTACGGGCGCTCTGGCACTCGATGCCGCTCTGGGTATCGGCGGTGTGCCGCGCGGCCGAATCGTCGAGATCTACGGTCCCGAGTCCTCCGGTAAGACGACGCTTTCGCTCGAGATCTTGGCCGAGGCCCAGGCAATGGGTGGCGTTGTGGCATTTATCGATGCCGAGCACGCGCTCGATCCCACGTATGCCGCGCGCATCGGCGTGGATATCGACGAGGTACTCATTTCCCAGCCCGATACGGGTGAGCAGGCGCTCGAGATTGTTGACATGCTTGTGCGTTCTGGTGCCATCGATGCCATCGTTGTCGACTCCGTCGCCGCGCTGACCCCGCGTGCCGAGATCGAGGGAGAAATTGGCGACACTACGGTCGGTCTTCAGGCTCGCCTGATGAGCCAGGCGCTCCGCAAGCTCGCCGGCTCGCTGTCCAAGTCCAACACGACGTGCATCTTCATTAACCAGCTGCGTGAGAAGATCGGCGTCATGTTCGGCAAC
>CALINZ010000234.1 GCA_938045085.1 uncultured Collinsella sp.
GTCATCCGCATGGCCGGCGCCGGTGCCCGCGAGACCTTCACCGTCCGCAAGATTTCCTTCGGTGTCGGTGTTGAGCGTACCTTCCCGCTTCACAGCCCCAAGATCGCCAAGCTCGAGGTCGTTCGTCATGGTCGCGTCCGTCGCGCCAAGCTGTACTACCTCCGCGACAAGGTGGGCAAGGCTGCTCGCATCCCCGAGAAGCGCTAAGAAGATCGCAGCGTCTGTCCACTCGTTTGGACAAAAGGGTCACCTTCGGGTGGCCCTTCTTTTTATCTGATTTGCATGCAAGGAGGCCCCGATATGGCCAACATGACGAGCTCGGTTTCGGCATCGCAGGTTGCCGGCGAGCTGGCGAGCGCCACGTTCGAGGAGATTCCCGCCCTCGTGGAGCATTATCGCGAGGATCCGCGCCAGCAGGTGATCAAGGCTTGCGAACGTGCCCTTAAGCGCCATGCCAAGGAACTTTCCGAACGCGAGCGCGTCAACGGCATGTACGAGCTTATGCATGAGCTCGGCGGTGATGGCGTGGTCGTGGGCGTCGACGAGGTGGGCCGTGGCTCGGTAGCGGGTCCCTTGACCGTGTGTGCCGTGTGTCTTCCGATGGAGCCGCGCATCTGGGGCATCAATGATTCCAAAAAGCTCACGCCGGCGCGCCGCGAGCTGCTTTCGGTGAAGATTGCCGAGGTGGCGACTGCTATCGGCTTTTGCCATATCGCTCCTGCAGATATCGATGAGATGGGCATGGCCCGCGCCATTCGAGCCGCTGTCGCGGGTGCGGTGGCAGATACGGGGCTTGAGCCCGATTGCGTGCTTATGGACGGTAACCCCTGGGCGCCGTGCCCCACGAGCGCGACGTGGTCAAGGGCGATGCCAAGATCGCCTGTATCGCCGCGCCATCCATCATGGCAAAGGTCACGCGTGACGAGATGATGGTCGAGTACGATGCCGAATATCCCGAGTACCATTTGGCCGAGTCGAAGGGCTACGCAAGCCCCGAGCACATCGAGGCGATTCGCAAACATGGACTTTGTCCGCTGCACCGTGTGAGCTTTTGCGGAAACTTTCTGCAGACTGAGCGCCTTTTTTAGGCCAATTGTGAAGACTGGGACCTTAAGGGTTCCATAAACCTGCTGGTAGGGGCCGTGTGCAACGCTATTGTTGCGCGCGGCCCCTCATTTGTCGGCATTTGGTTGGTTTTTGGTTTGCTTCCGGTACTTACCCGCATGAAACCTGCCCTCATTATCGAGGCAATGCAGGAAGTGGGAAAGGAGACCCCATGTGTGCCGCAGCCAAAATGAGCAAGACGCAGCAGCTCAAGGAGCGTTGGGAAGAGGGGGAGCTCGATTGCGGGTCGATCACGCCCGAGTTTATCAAGGGACTCAGTCCTCGCGAGCTCGGTATGCTGGGCGAGCTTATCGCAATCGATTACTTTAACGAGCGCGGCTATGCATTGCTGGAACAAGGCTATCGATGCTCGGAGGGCGAGGCCGACCTGGTTCTGCTCGACGAGCTCGACGATGTGGTGGTGATGGCCGAGGTCAAGACCAGGCGTGTTGCGCTAGATTGCGATACGCGGGTGTTTTCCGAGGAAGCGGTGAATGCCCAAAAGCAGCGGCGCTATCGTCGCATCGCGAGTTGCTATCTCATGGAGCACTATCCGCTCAAGGCAATCCGCTTCGATGCCGTGGGCGTCACCATTCGCGGCGGGCATATCGCCGAGATCGAGCACCAGTACAATGCGTTCGATTGGCAGGTGTCGTGATGGCGTTCGAGACCTTTGCCGTTCACGCGGCCTGTATCCGCGGCGTCGAGGCGATTCCCGTTACGGTCGAGGTTTCGCTCGCGGGCGGCATCCCGGGCATCCAGATGCTCGGCATCCCGAGTATGGAGGTCATGGAGTCGCGCGGGCGCATTCGCTGT
>CALINZ010000235.1 GCA_938045085.1 uncultured Collinsella sp.
AGGCCGACGAGTCCGATAGCTCCTTCCTGTTCCTGAACCCCAACGTGGTCATTGTGACCAACGTCGAGGCCGACCACCTCGATCACTACTCGGGTATCGAGGAGATCGAGGCAACTTTCGCCAAATTCATGAGCCTGGTGGGCGAGGACGGCACCGTCATCGTCTGCGGTGAGGACCCGCATCTGGTCGAGCTCGCCAAGTCGACGGGCCGTCACGTGCTTTCCTACGGCTTTGCCGAGAGCAACGACATCGTCTGCATGCACCCGGATGTCAAGGGCATCCAGAGTGACTTTATCGTTCGCTTTGAGGATGGCACTGAGCATGCCGTGGAGATCAAGAGCAATCCCGGTCGCCACAACATGCTCAACGCCACGGCGGTGCTCACCGTCGCCCATGTCCTGGGCCTTGACATCGACGCCGCCGCCAAGGCGCTCTCGAGCTTTGAGGGCGTCCGCCGTCGCTTTACCCACGTGGGCGATATCGATGGCATCACCGTGGTCGATGATTACGGCCATCACCCCACCGAGATCAAGGCGACGCTTGCTGCCGCTTCGTCGCTGGGCTACAAGCATGTCGACGTCGTGTTCCAGCCGCACCGTTATTCGCGTCTGCAGGCCCTGTGCGACGACTTTGCCGATGCATTTGCCAATGCCGATAAACTGCTGTTGATTGATGTGTTCTCGGCTGGCGAGATGCCCATTCCGGGTGTTACCTCTAAGATGCTCGCCGATACCGTGCGCGCCAAGCATCCTGGCAAGGAGGTCGTGTACTGCTCCAGCCGTCTTGAGCTCAATCAGGAGCTCGAGCAGATGGTGGGCGAGGGCGACTTGCTGCTCACTATGGGTGCCGGTGACGTTACGACCGTCGGCCCCGAGTTTATCGAGTATTTGACTGCCAAGAAAGACGCTTAAGTCTAATGGGTCTGTTTAACGCCGTCATGGCGCTCTCGGGCATGATCGACACGGATGTGATCGCTACCTATGCCGGAAGTGTTGCAGTAGAGTGTTTTGGAATTGTAGGCATGGCTGCCGTTAATATGAAAGAC
>CALINZ010000236.1 GCA_938045085.1 uncultured Collinsella sp.
AATTGTCGCTCTGGGCGGCGCGCAGCGTCGACCGGTCCGCCGTTCCTTAGAACGGCGGAACAAGATTAGTGCTCAATCCAACAGCGCAGGGTTTCGCCGACTTGCAGGTGACGCAGATTCTCCGCGGCGATGTCGACCACATTATTGAGTGTGGCCTCTAGGTGGAACCAGCCCGAGATATGCGGCGTGATGAGCATGTTGGGCGCATCCCACAGCGGGCTTGTCTCAGGCAGCGGCTCGGGGTCGGTGACGTCGACCGCGGCGCCGGCGAGATGTCCGGACTCAAGAGCGGTAACCAAATCGTCGGCAACCACAAGATCGCCGCGGCCGCCGTTGGCAAAGAAGGCGCCCGGTTTCATCGCGGCGAAGAACTCGGCGTTCGCCAGGCCGCGGGTCTCGGGCGTGCTGGGCATAAAGGATGCGACGATGTCGGCCTCGGCCAGGCGCTCGGACAGGGCGTCCATGCCGTCCATGTCCTCAAACACAATGGGGTAGACGAGTGGATGGCGCTTGATGCCGCGGACGTGCGCGCCCATGTCGCGGCAGAGCGTGGCGAAGTGGCCGCCGATATCGCCCGCGCCCAGCACCAGCACATTGGCGTTTTTGAGCGAGGTGACCGGCCCTAAATCCTCCCAGCGATGCTCGCGCTGCAAGTCGTGATAGTCGGGCAGGCGCTTCATCATAGACAGCACCATGGCAAACATGTGCTCGCTCACGGCCTGGCCGTAGGCGCCCACCGAGCAGGAAAGCTTAGCGTCGGCTGGCACGGTGCCGGCGGCCAAGTAATCGTCATAGCTGGCGGTCTGCAATTGCAACAGCTGGAGATGCTCGCATGCCGTGAGCATGTCAGGGTCGATGTTGCCCAGGATCACGTCGGCATCGGCGACCTGTTCACGTGTGGCGGCGTCGGCGCTCGTGTAGATAAAGTCCTCGCCCGGAGCGCTCGACTCAAGAATTGCGCAATGGCGGTCGTTGACGGGCAGCAAAACCAGGATGTTCACAAGCAGTCCTCTCCGCTTGACCTGCCAAAAAGGGACAGGTTTATTTTGGCAGGTAATATCAGATAAAACGCTAAAAAACGCCGGGCTACGCGATGGTTAGCATATCCATCGCGTAGCCCGGCGCATCTACAGCTACCAGCTCAGCAGCTCGTAGCCGTCCTCGGTCACCACGAGCTGTACCTCGCATTGCGCCGAATCGCTACCGTCCTTGGTGCGCACGCACCAGCCGTCGCCCTTGCTAATCTTAATGTCGGGCGCTCCGGCATTGACCATGGGCTCGATGGTAAAGACCATGCCCGGAGCCATGATGGTGTCCACATCGGGCGCCTCGGTGGTAAAGCCCACAAACGGGTCCTCGTGGAACTCCTTGCCAATGCCGTGCCCGCCGTACTCGCGCACAACGCTAAAGCCAGCGTCCTCGACCGTCTTTTGCACGGCCTCGGCCATAACGGACAGCGGCAGCCACGGCTTGACGGCGGCCAGACCCGCCTCCACGCTGGCACGGGTGACCTCGACCAGGCGTTGACGCTCGGCCGAGACCTCGCCGATGCAGAACATGCGGCTTGAGTCGCTAAAGTAGCCGTCTAGGATCGTGGAGCAGTCGACGTTGATGATGTCGCCCTCGTGCAGCACGTCCGTATCGCAGGGGATACCGTGGCAGACCACATCGTTGATCGAGGTGCACACACTCTTGGGATAGCCCTCGTAGTTGAGGTCGGCCGGCGTGCCACCGTGCTCGACGGTGTAGTCGTAGATTATCTGGTCGATCTGGTTGGTGGTCATGCCCGCGGCGATATGCTCGCCCACATAATCGAGCACGCCCACGTTGATGGCTGCCGAGCGCTTGATGCCCTCGATATCGGCGGGCGTCTTGTAGAGCGTGCGGGGCAGAACCTCCCAGCCCTCTTCCCACAAGCGCTCGAGGCGCTCATCGAAGGCGCTATGGCATTTCTTATATTTCTTGCCGCTGCCACACCAGCAGGCGTCGTTGCGGCCGGGCACGGGTCCTTTGTCATACATGGCTAACTTCCTTTCATCCGCAGCTAGTATAGCCCACCCACGCGTCCATAAAAGTTGCGGTGATATAGTTCCGATTTAAGCGGTTTAACAGCATAAATAGGAACTATATCACCGCAACTGATGGAGCGGGATGGCGGGCACTGGCTTCTGCGTGGTTTTGCTAGTAGCTCACCTGGCAGGGAATACCGAGGGCGCGCACGCGCGCGGCAATGGCGTCGAGTACCTCGGGCACTGCTTTGGCAAGGCCGGCGATCGGTGTTTCGCGCGCCACCGTGTAAATGGTCGCCTCCTGCGGGCGAATGCGCTCAAGCGCCGCGAGCCAAGGGCCGACGTACTCCTCGCCGGTGTTGTCGATGGGCTTGCCCTGATACTCGCCGGTTAAAAAGATCGTCTGGATAATAACGTGACCGTCAAAGCTTGCGAACGTCTCGATCTGGTGCTCGACGTCATAGGGGCCAACGGGCTGGTCGAGCAGCTGGATAAACGCCGGATCGACCGTATCGAGCTTGAGGATGTTGTCGTCGACCATCATGAGCGCGTCGTGCACCTCGGGGCGGTCGGCGCGCGTGCCGTTGGAGAGCACGGCGATCTTGGAGTTTGGGGCAAGCTCGTCGCGCAGCGCGACGGCGCCGGCAATGGCCTGCGGAAACTCCGGTGCGGCGGTGGGCTCGCCGTTGCCTGCGAAGGTGATCACATCGGGGAGCTCGCCCTCGGCTGCCATCTCGCGCAGCTTTGCCTCGAGCGCGTCGAGTACCACGGCGGCCGTGTTGTACGGCTCATGGCAGGGGCGCTCGGCGTTGAGGCCGTTTTCGCAGTAAATGCAGTCGAACGTGCAGATTTTACCGCTGGCCGGCATCATGTTGACGCCGAGCGAGAGACCAAGGCGACGGCTGCGAACGGGCCCAAAGATGGGGCTGGCATTCAAAAACGTAGACATAGGCTTATGCTCCTCAAGACAATTGTGCCTAAGCATAGCATCGGCTCCAAAGCAAGGTACGGGCTCTTGCTTTACAAGTTTCGTTTTTTCACGTCGCTCATTATGCCGTGCCATAGAAAGTCTCGGGTCGGGTACAGTTAATCTGTTAACAAGTCGTAAGGCAATGCGGGTCCATCCAACCGTACTGACGTGCAGCTGGATAGGCATTGATGATGGGGGCACAACATGGATTTTACGGTCGAGAATGCGGGCACCACGATTGCCTGTCGCGAATATGCCGGCCCGGATGTGTCGCCTGATACCCCTGCTTTGGTGTGCGTGCACGGCGCTTGTGTCGACGGCACATTTTTCGACGGCATCGCTTGTGAGCTCAGCCGCAACTACCGCGTAATTGCCTACGACCGCCGCGGCTGTGGTAGCAGCAGCGAAGCGGCAGACGGCAGCTATGATCTTGCCGCTCAGGCCGCCGACCTGCAGGCCGTGATCGAACACGTCGGCGCTCCGACAAATGTGCTTGCGCACAGCGCCGGTACGTTGGTGGCGCTGGAGCTTCTTCGCGCCGAACCCCATCTCGTCGCCCGTGCGATTCTGCACGAGCCGGCTGTGTCGGCCGAAGGCGTCGGCATGGGCGCAGCTCCGGTTTTGCTCGATATGATTGCGGCTGGAAAGGTTTCAAGGGCGCTCCGGCTTTTCTTGGGAGCCCTCGGCGACTTGGACCCCGAGGCTCCTGGGACGACTAAGGCGGAAGCCAAACATGCCCTGCGCAATGGTCGTTGCTTCATGGCCAATGAATACGGAACAAATATGACATATGCTCCCGACTGGGAGCGCGCCTGCGCGTCAAAGGCGGTGTCGGCTGTGTTTTTGGGCGAGCTTTCGGTCGGTACGCCCCGCGAGGCTGGTACGCGAGCGGCTGCCGAATATCTCGATTGCCCCCTCGTGACGATCCCGGGCGCGCATAACGGTCTGCGCGATCGCCCCGTTACGGCGGCAAACGCCGTTCGCGATGTCTTGGAGCGTTAGCGCGCTCGATGACCTGCGGGGAGGGGGACTGTTAGCGTTTCGTCATTGTTAACGAATGCACCCATAACCGCGCGCCCGCGGCTCCATTACCGCCGTTTGCCAGGTCATAGAAATGTAACGATAATCGCGCGTTTGCCTGCAGTTGTTAGATGTTACCCTTGTACCATTTGATATGCACCGTTGCCGTGCGTAACGATAGAAAGGGCCCCATATGCTCAATAATCACGAGGTCAATCTAACCGACGAGGAGGCTGCCGCCGAGGTCGCCCGCGTCGCGAAGACCTACCCCGTGGTGCGTTTGCTGTCGGCCGATCAGATTAAGAGCGAGCCTAACTGTCTGCTCGCCGGCAATCGCTGCCCTTGTCTGCGTCAGTCGAGTCTTGAGGCCTTGGCAGATTCCGATGAGGTGTCGGAGCAACTGCTCAACGATGGTGTTGAGTACCGCGCTCGTCTGCGCCCTCTGAAGGTCGAGGGCGAGCCTCACGTCCTGCTGATGGTGCGTCCGATCGATGAGCAAGAGGCTGCAGAAGAGGACCTCGTCTACACCGACGTGCTGACGAGTGTGCGCAATCGCCGATATTACGAGGAAAAGCTCCGTAGCGCCCGCATGAATGCCGGCGTTGCGGTGATCGACCTTGATGATTTTAGGGTCTTCAACGATACGTGTGGCCGTCATGCCGGCGACCTTGCGCTCGGTGCTGTGGCGACAGCCATACGCAGCGGAATTCGTTCGACTGACGAGCTTGTACGCTATGGCTGCGACAAGTTTGTGGTCGTCATGCCCAATATTCCCTCCGATGACTTCACCCGTCGCCTGCATCAGGTGTCCGATGCCGTTCATGCCACGATTGTTCCGGGCCATGAGTACGTGAGCTTGACGGCATGTGTTGGCGGTGTTCGCATTCATGGCGAGACGGTCGATGAAGGAGTTGGCCGCGCTGTCCAGTTATTGAGCCGCGCTAAGGCAAAAGCCGGTACGGTCGTGACCGATGCCGATTCCATCGAAGCCTTCCAAAGCGAAAAGCCTTTGGTGCTTATTGTCGATGACTCCGAGATGAACCGAGCCATTCTCAACGAGATGCTCAAGGACGAGTATTGCATCCTCGAGGCCGACAACGGTCGTACGGCGCTCGACATGGTCGACCGCTATGGCGATGAGTTGTCGCTCGTGCTGCTGGATATTGTCATGCCGGGCATAAGCGGCTTTGAGGTGCTGGCCGATCTGTCGCGCCGATCGGGTATCGACAATCTGCCTTTCATCATGATTTCGAGCGAAGATTCCGATGATATGGTTCTGCGCGCGTACGAGCTGGGCGCCTCGGACTATATCAACCGCCCGTTTGACTCCCGTGTCGTGCGCCGGCGTGTAAGCAACACCATCCGCCTATACGCCAAACAGCGCCGCCTGACGAGTTTGCTGTCCCAGCAGTACAACGAGCGCGTCAAGAACAGTCGCATGCTCATCGACATCATGGCCGGCGTTATGGAGCTTCGCAATGGCGAGAGCGGCAGGCACGTTACGAATATCGAAAAGCTGACCGAGCTGCTGCTTGGCTGTCTGGTCCAGCGTAGCGGCACGATCTCCCTCGACAATGAGGAACGCTCTACGATTGCCCTGGCTTCGGCGCTGCACGATATCGGCAAGATGTCGATTGACGATGCAATTCTCAACAAACCCGGGCGCCTTACGCCCGAGGAGTTCGAGATTATGAAGACGCATACCACGATGGGCGCCGACATGTTGCTTGAGCTGGGCCGCCATCACGTCGGCAATGCGCTTATGGAATATGCGTACCAGATTGCGCGTTGGCATCACGAGCGCTGGGACGGCAAGGGCTATCCCGATGGCCTTAAGGGCGACGAGATTCCCATTGCCGCGCAGGTGGTCTCGGTGGCCGACGTGTATGATGCGCTGACGAGCGTGCGCGTGTACAAGGACGCTATCCCGCACAAGGAGGCGATCCAGATGATCCTGGACGGTAAGTGCGGCACCTTTAACCCGCTGTTGCTCGACTGCCTGCTCGAGGTGCAAGACCGTATTGCCGAGACGTTGGCACGCCCCGCCGACGTTGTCGCGTTTCCCACGATTTAGTTTGACCAAAGGAGTTTTAATCCATGATTTCCATGCGTGAGGCGTATGAGAAGATCGGCGCTAATTATGATGACGCGTGCGCTCGGCTGATGGGCGAGGAAATGCTTGCCCGCTTTGCCCTCAAGTTTTTGGATGACGAGAGCATGGACAAGCTGGAGGCCGCCATGGCGGCAGGAGACGCCGAAGGTGCGTTTATGGCAGCGCACACGCTCAAGGGCGTGAGCCAGAACCTGGGATTCGATAATCTGTACGAGCCGGCGGTTGTGGTGACCGAAGCACTG
>CALINZ010000237.1 GCA_938045085.1 uncultured Collinsella sp.
TGAAAGGTGTGGAACACCGCGATGCCGACGACCGCGACCAAACGCAGCGCTTCGATGGATATGTTGCGTGCGGCTTTGGGCTGCATGACGTCCTTTCTTATCGGTTTGCCTCTGCGAGCTCCATAGATTATATAAACGCCCGCTAGCGCGCTGACCCTTTGATACCATGAAACGACAGGTATTTCCTAAGGAGCACATTTGTCTACTAACGCCTCTGGCAGCCCTGTTCTGTCGCTGCTTATTCCCATTTACAATGTTCAGCGCTACCTGCGCGAGTGTCTCGATTCCGCCCTGGCGCAGACGCTCAAGGATATAGAGATCATCTGCATTAACGACGGGTCGACCGACAACTCGCCGGCGATTATCCGCGAGTATATGGAGCGCGATGGGCGCGTCAAGATGATCGACAAGGCCAACAGCGGCTACGGCGACTCGATGAACCGCGGCCTGGAGATGGCGCGCGGCAAGTACGTTGGCATCTTGGAGTCCGATGACTTTATGGTGCCCGACGCACTCGAAAAGCTTGTCTCGGCCGCCGATGGCAATAATGCCGACTTTGCGAAGGCGAACTTTGATTTCTACTGGTCTAAGCCCGAGGAGCGCCGTTCGCTGCACGAGATGTTTAAAGCCAAGGACTGTGGCAAGCCAGTGCACCCGAGCGATACGACGCAGTTCTTTAAGCAAAAGCCGTCGATTTGGTCGGCCGTGTACCGTCGCGATTTTCTTGAGCGCAACGGCATCAAGTTCTTGCCGACTCCGGGGGCATCCTTTCAGGACACGTCGTTCGCCTTTAAGGTGATCGCGTGCGCCGATAAGGCTGTTTACCTACATGATGCCGTGTTGTCGTATCGCCAGGACAACGAGAATTCCTCGGTCAATTCTTCGGCTAAGGTCTTTTGCGTCAATACCGAGTATGCCGAGATTGAGCGTTGGATTCGAGAAGATTATGCCCGCGGCCACGCAAGCGGCGATGTCGCGCGCATGCTCAAGTTCAATCAGCTCATTAAGTACGATTCGTACATGTGGAACTACGTGCGCCTGGCGCCTAAGTTCTATAAGGAGTTCCTGGTTCAGATGGCCAAGGAGTTCCAAGCGGCCTTGGACGCCGGGGACTTTTCGCTTGACGACCTCAAGCCGTGGAAGCGCGCGAATCTCGCTGCCATCCTCAAAGATCCTGAGGGCTGGGTTGACGAGCATCCGAGTTTTGCGACGGATGGTGCCTTGGGGCGTGCTAAGTATTACGCCTCGGTTGGAGGCCCGAGCGTGGTCGCCGCCTTCCTCATCGAATCGCTGAGGGGGTAGGTCGGCATGGGAGAGGCCTCGTGTCCTAAAGCTACCATTGTCGTCCCCGTTTACAACTCTGCGCGCTCCATTCAGCGATGCGTCGATTCGCTGTTGGCCCAGTCCGAGCGCTCGATTCAGGTTGTCTGCGTCAACGACGGTTCGACTGATGTTTCGTTGAACGTGTTGCGCCAGATTGCGCAGGCCGACGATCGCGTACTGGTGATTGACCAGGAAAACGCTGGCGTCTCGTGCGCTCGAAATACTGGAATCGATGTCGCCAAGGGCGAGGTGGTTTTCTTTGTAGACGCCGACGATTACATCGATGCCCGGACGGTCGAGCACGTGCTGCATTCCATGGAGTCTGCAGATGCCGAGGCCGCCGTTTTTGGCGGCGTCTGTGAACCTGCCGATGCTGCCCCCAAGCGCGTCCAGCAACTCATGAGCCCCAAAGCTGGTACCTTCGGCGCCCGTGATCCCCAACTGCTGTTCCATTCGAATGCGCAGCCCTATGCCTGCCGTGCGGCTTTTTCGCGCGAGCTGCTCAATCGCGAAGGCATACGCTTCGCCCCCGGTTTGGCTTTGGGCGAGGACGTCGTCTTCCAATTTGCGGCTTATGCGCTTGCCCGCAGGACCGTCGTCATGCCTGACAAGTTCTACCACTACGTGATGGAGAGCGAATCGGCGACGCACGAGTTCAACAGTGCCGAGGCGCGCGCCAAAAAGCTTGACGCCCACATGAAGATGCTCGAGGAGGTCTTGGAAGACTGGGCGGCCTATGGTCTTTTGGACCTGTGTCCCGGCGAGCTGATAACTTGGTTTTTGGACCTAACTGTGTTCGACCTGGCGCGCTTGGATGCCGATGACTTCCATCGCGTGGCGGCTCGCGTCAACATGGACCTCGCGACGTTTTTGGGAACGGACTGGGCAGATATGCCTGCTAAGGGCGCCGTTCGCCGTGTTGCCCACAAGCTCGTTGCGGCGACCTCGGGCGTTTCGATGGCAGACGCCACGCTGTTCTATCTTTCGATCCGCGGTCTCAAGGCCTGCCTGGAGCGCTTTATCTAATTCTGGGCGCTGCCGCGCGCTGTTGCTTCGCTGCTAAAATAACCCTGTTACACGCTATTCAACAGGAGGTTCTCTTGCAGAACTCTGATACCCCTAAAGTTTCGTTGCTTATTCCCATCTGCAATGTTGAGCGCTACCTGCGCGAGTGCCTCGATTCCGCTGTGACACAGTCGCTCAAGGACATTGAGATCATTTGCATCAACGATGGCTCTACCGATAGCTCGCCGGATATCATCCGCGAGTACATGGCACGCGATGCGCGCGTCAAGATGATCGACAAGGCCAACAGCGGCTACGGCGACTCGATGAACCGC
>CALINZ010000238.1 GCA_938045085.1 uncultured Collinsella sp.
CAGGGCAGACAGCTGATGGGTATAGGTGGCAATGCCGCTCATTCGCTGCAGGTAGTTCAGCGCAACGCGCTCACCGGAAAGCAGGGCGCGTATATCGCCCGTAACAACGGCCAGCTTCTGGCCGGGCTGTACGGTATCGCCGTCCCGGCAGAAGAATTCCACCTTGGCGCCGGGGTCCAGCAGCGTAAAGACGCGGGCATAGACCGCCAGACCGGCGACAATGCCGTCCTCCTTGGCAATCAGATCCACGGTGCCGGGGCAGGCATGGGGCATGACGGCGTTTGTGGAAACGTCCTCCTCCGGAATATCCTCCCGCAGCGCTTGCAGCAGCAGCGGGTCTATATGCAGCAGCTGGGTGATCTCATTCATGGTTTTTACTCCTCTCAATAGCGGTCAGAACCTCCTGCCGATACGCGGCAAACAGCGGTTCCTGTTCACGGTATGGGGCCAAATCGGGCTTATCGCCTGTAAAGACAGGCGGTTCTCCGTATAGTATATCATCTGCCGCGCGCTGTGCAAAGACCAAAGATTCCAGCAGGGAATTGCTGGCCAGACGGTTCCTTCCGTGGACGCCGTTGCAGCTGGTTTCCCCTACGGCGTATAAATGATCCATGGAAGTGTGGCTGTTTTTGTTGACCCAGATGCCGCCCATAAAGTAGTGCTGCGTGGGCGTAACGGGGATGGGCTCGTCCAGGATGTCGCGGCCGTCCTCAAGGCAGCGCGCGCGGATGTTGGCAAAGTGCCCGGTCACCACGTCGCGCTCGACGGGAGCAAAGCTCAGCCACTCGTGCTCGGTGCCGTCCTGCTTCATCTGCTCGCGGATGGCGGCGGCGACCACATCGCGCGGTTGAAGCTCGTCGGTAAAGCGCTCGCCGGCGGCGTTGAGCAAAATCGCGCCCTCGCCGCGGCAGCTCTCGCTGATCAGGAAGGTGCGGCCCGGCTGCGGCGAGAACAGTCCCGTGGGGTGGATCTGCACGTAGTCCAGGTGCTCCATCTTAATGCCATGCTCCTGAGCGATGTAGCAGGCATCGCCCGTGAGCTGCGGGTAGTTGGTCGAGTGGTCGTATACGCCGCCGATACCGCCCGTCGCCCACAGCGTATGGCGGGCATGGATCTCAAACGGCTCGCCGGCATGCACGCCCTCGGCGGCATTTGCCAGCTCGTCGGCGGGACGAACCGAGTTGTCCTCGTCCACGGAAACGGCAACGACGCCGGTGCACACCGTGGCGCCATCACGCTCGCCCGTCAGGATGTCGGTCATGGCCACGTGCTCCAAAATCTGCACGTTATCCAGCTTGCGAACGGCCTGGAGCAGCTTGGTCGTAATCTCCTTGCCCGTAATATCGGCATGGAAGGCAATGCGCGGACGGCTGTGCGCGCCCTCGCGGGTAAAGTCGAGGCTGCCGTCAGCCTTGCGCTCAAAATCCACGCCCATGGCCAGCAGGTCGTTGATGACCGAACGGCTCGAGCGGATCATGATGTCTACGCTCTCGCGGCGGTTCTCGTAATGGCCGGCGTGCATGGTGTCCTCAAAGAAGGCATCGTAGTCAGAACCCTCGGGCAGTACGCAGATGCCGCCCTGTGCGAGCATCGAATCGCACTCGTCGACGGCGCCCTTGGAGAGCATGATTACGCGCGCGCTCGTCGGCAGATTGAGAGCCGCATACAGGCCCGCCACGCCGCAACCGGCAATGACGACGTCACACTCCATATCGGGGTATTGTTTGGTTTCCACAGGAATCCTCTCCCTTGTACTGTGGCATAAGGGATGGTCCCTCATGTCACATTGCCTTAGCGCGCCGCGTACTCGAGCATGCGGTCGAGCGTGAGCTTGGCCTGATCGGCGGCCTCGTCCGACACGCCGATCTGCACCTCGCCCTCGCCCGTCTCCAGGCAGTGCACGAGCTTTTCGAGCGTGATGAGATCCATGTTGACGCAGGTGGGCTGCACCGCGGGGAAGTAGAACTTCTTGCCGGTGCCCTCGCAGCGGCGCTCAAGCTCGTAGAGCACGCCGCGGACCGTCACGATGATGAACTCGCTCGCGTCCGACTCCTCGGCGTACTTGATGATGCCGGCGGTGGAGCCGATGTAGTCGGCCTCGGCAAGGACGTCGGCTTTACACTCTGGGTGCGCCAGCACAAGTGCGTCGGGATGCGCCTCCTGCGCGTCGACGATCTGCTCGACGGTGATGATGTGATGACGCGGGCAGTAGCCCTTGTTGAGGATGACGTGCTTTTGCGGCACCTGCTCGGCCACAAAGCGGCCCAGGTTCTGGTCGGGAATGAACAGGATATGCTGCTGCGACAGCTCGGAGACGATCTTGACGGCGTTGGAGCTGGTGACGCACACGTCACTCCAGCTCTTGATCTCAACCGTCGAGTTGACGTAGCAGACCACGGCAAGGTCATCGCCATACTCGGCGCGCGCCGCGTCGACCGTCTCGCGCTTGACCATATGAGCCATGGGGCAGTCCGCACCCGGCTCGGGCAGCAGCACGGTTTTGGTGGGGTTGAGCAGCTTGGCGCTCTCGCCCATAAACTCCACGCCGCACAGCACGATCGTCTGCTGCGGCAGGCTCTTGGCAAGCTTTGCCAGGTAGAAGCTATCGCCGACGTAATCGGCAACGGCTTGGACCTCGGGCGTCACATAGTAGTGTGCCAGGATCACCGCGTCACGTTGGGTTTTTAGTTGCCGAATGGCCTCGACGAGCTCTGCGGGCACCAGCGCCGCACGCTCCGTTGCCGTCGTTGCCGATGCTAGGCCGGCCGCGATATCGCGTGCAAGCTCCGACGCATCCATGTTCGCGCTCTGTGCCATCAAGGCCCCTCTCTTTTGGCGAATCTTGGGGCTTTAGTATGACACCTAGGTTTACAGCTGACAAGACAGCTGTAAACCTAGGTGTAAAGTTGGAATAAAGATTCAATCATGCGGCGGGTCCATTTTCGAACCGGCAAGCTGAGGATAGTCGAGCTCTCGATAGCGCAGGAGGCATCTCTCGCCACCGCAATACTGCTCGGCGCGAGTTGCGCACCGTGGGGCGCAGACGGGGTGTTCCCCCGCGGGCGGCGCGCACCCAATGTGGCAAAATCGAACTACTAAGGGGGCCCGAATGCTCAAGATCATCGCCTGCGACGACGACGTCGTTTTTCTAGATAGACTGCACCGGATGATCGACCGCTGGTCGACCGAGACGGGTACAGCAGTCGACGTTGCGCTCGTCACGCGCGGCGAGGACTTGCTGGCCCGCCATGCCGCATCGCGTGCCGACATCATTCTGCTCGACATGATCATGCCACTCGTCAACGGCATGGACACCGCACGGGAGCTGCGCCAATCCGACACCGCCGTGCGTCTGGTGTTCCTCACCTCATCGCCCGAGTTCGCGCTGGAGTCCTATGAGGTCCGCGCCTTCGACTACCTGCTCAAGCCCGTGATTTACGAACGCTTGGCGCAGTTGCTCGACGAGCTTTCGAGCATGCGACCCGCCGCGACCGATGAGCTCGTAACCAAAACGTCCTTTGGCTACCATGCCCTGCGCCTGTCCGATATCGAATACGCCGAGGCCCGCAACAAGCACGTGGTATTCCACCTGCGCGATGGGCGCGATATCGAGGCGCTCGAGCCGTTCCGCAACATCGAGGACCAGCTAGCCAAAAACGCGAGCTTCTTTAAATGTCACCGCAGCTACCAGGTTAATCTGCGCAATATCGACCACTTCAACCGCACGGATATCGTCATGCGATCGGGCGCTTGCATCCCGCTGGCGCGCAGCTGCAAGCAGGGTTTCCAGGATGCCTACTTTGCAGCCCGGTTCGAGGGCGGGAGGCGCTGATGCTCCCCACGGTCGAGATGTTACTTTGGGCAATCCACCACGCAACGACCCTACTTTTTGGCGTTTTTGCCTCGGCGGCGCTCTGCGGCATCGAGATTAACCGGCGTCATGCGCTTGAGCTGGTGATGGTCGGCGCCGTAACCGGATGCGCATTCGGCCTCGCCGATGCCGTCGGCGGCGAGCTTTTCGCGCGCCAGGCATATCCGCTCGTCGTGCATCTGCCGCTCGTCATCTATCTGTGCGCGCGCTATCGCCTGAGCCCGCTGCTCGTTGTGCTGGGCGTCACCAGTGCTTATCTGAGCTGCCAGTTCAGCAACTGGATGGGCATCGCCGCGCTCGCCGCCACCGACTCGCAAATCGCGTACTACGTGGCACGCATTATCACCACGGCCGTCGTCTTTGCGATCCTGCTGCATTGTGCCAGCGACATCGGTCCGCGCCTGGCGGTCAAAAGCCCCACCGAGCTCGAAATTTTGCTCATTCTGCCGCTTGTCTATTACATCTTTGACTACGCCACCAATGTCTACACTACGCTCTTCCACTCGGGCTCCGTGGTGACGGTTGAGTTTTTGGCGTTTGCGCTTTGCGCGTTCTACCTTATGTTTCTTGCTGTGTATCTACGTGAATACGAGGCAAAGGAAATTGCCGAGCGCGAGCGCTGGATGCTCGCGACCCGCGACAGCGCAGCCATCAAGGAGCTCGAGGCTTGGCGCCAATCTGGACGCGAGCTTTCGGTCCTCCGCCATGACATGCGGCACTTCCTGCGCGGCCTTGCGGCTTTGATCGAGGAGGGCCACATCGTCGAGGCGCTCGAGCGCATCGACGAGCTCTGTGAGACGAACGACCGCACCGCCGTGCGCCGCTACTGCGTCAACGACACGGTCAATATCGCGCTTTCGTCATTTAGCCCCGATATCAACCGAAACGGCATCACCGCCGATTTGCGCGCTGCCGTGCCCGAGAGCGTCCATGTAGCCGACGTCGATCTGTTTAGCGTGCTCTCAAACGCCCTGGACAACGCCATCGTCGCCGCGAGCGCCGCTCCCCAGGGCAAGCGATTTGTCAATCTGGATCTGCGTTGCGAGGACGGTCAACTGCTCCTTTTGGTCTCCAACACGTTTGGGCGCCCGCCGCGCATGGTCGACGGCGTGCCCGTGGCCGGGCACACCGGACACGGCTTTGGAACCAAAAGCATTAAGCTTGCCGTCGAGCGCATGAACGGCAACTGCCAGTTCCGCATCAACGGCGACCGGTTTGAGCTGCGCGCCGTGATGTAAGGCGCGACAAGCCGGCGCTGGTCTCGACCCGCCAGGGCCGCCTTGCCGGCGCCAGTCCGCTACAGCGGCGCGGCTGCCGGGGTCAGCTGCTTGATGTATGCCCACATGCGCTGCTTGGCGGCTTTGTCAGTGAGCGCCGCCTCAAAACCGTCGAGCGCAAGCACACGACGACCCTGCACATGGGCGACCAAGCCGGGCTTGAGCATAGCGGTATCAAAGTCGTCGATTGCCACGAGCATGTCTGCATAGGTCTCGCGCATGGTATCGGCCGCGCGATCGTCCAGCAGCAGAACCGCCTCGGGGTCCAAGGCCTCGAGCGCCTCGCGGAACAGCTCGCACGGCAGGCCCTCGCCTGTCGCAACCGCTCCGTCGCCCGCGCCGGCGACGCTCGCTAACACGCAAAAATCCTCTGGCGCGTAGCCAATGGCGCCGAGCGCCTTGCGCAGCGCGGCACCGTCCGGACCGGCAGCCAGCTCGCCGCCCGCACGCTCTGCATCGTCTAAATCACCTTTTACCAGCACAATCGGCGAGCACGCGTTGCCCGCGATACGCACGCCGCGACCCGCGAGCGATGCGAGCTCCTGCTCGGTCGCCTGGGCGATAGCTTCTTTTTTCTGGCTTTGTGACGTGGACATGCGCTCTCCAATCGTTTGCGTGCCCACCATTATATAAAAGAGCCGACCGCGAGTGGTTGCATTGCGGGCCGTTGGGTATAAGCACGGTCGTACTGAGTTTTACGCGGCCGAGCCGCGTCGCACTATGGAGGTCACCATGGCTGACATTAAGCAGATTACCCCCGAGAACTTCGATTCCGTCGTTAACGGCAGCCTTCCCGTACTGGTTGATTTTTGGGCACCGTGGTGCGGTCCCTGTCGTTCGCTCTCGCCCATCGTTGACGAAGTGGCCGACGAGCTGGCTGGCAAACTTGCCGTCGCCAAATGCAACGTCGACGACAATCAGGACCTGGCCATGAAGTTTGGCGTCATGAGCATCCCCACGCTGGTTGTCTTTAAGAACGGCGAGGAAATTGACCGCTCCGTTGGCGCGCTGCCCAAGGCCAGGCTGCAGGCGCTGCTTGAGAAGCATCTGTAATACGCCGGTCATGCGCTGCCGTCCATGAGCGGTTTTGCGCCGCTCACCGGAGAGCCGGGCGCTGCGCCCGCGACCACGGATAGTATGGTAGTCACAAACAGCCCCCAGTGAACGGGTGCGGGTCAGACAGACTCGCACCCGTTTTCTTATGCGGCGATGCGCAAAGCGGGCGTAGTAGAATCTGAACCACTGATTAGACCCGTACAAAAGGAGACTTTCCATGCATGACGTCGGAATGAACATGAGTCAGCTTGCCATGAGCGTCAAGCAGGTCGACGACACGATCGAGCTCGCCCACGAGTGGAGCCATCAGCTGCTGCATGCGACCGAGAACTTTGATATGGAGCGCATTGGTGCCAAACTCGAGGCCGCCATGGCGGCGCTCCACGAGGCGCACGACGCACTCGAGGGCTACGAGGAGGCCATCGAGGCCGACCATAACTCCGTTGGCTCCGTAAAGCTGGTGTAGCGTGACCGAGCACGAGCACACCTGCGATCACGGACACGAGCATTCGCACGGGCCGACTGGCGACGCGGACTGCCGTTGCAGCGGCTCCGCCTCCGAGCTGGTCCGCTTTTCGGTCACCGCGCCCGACGACCTGCTGCGCCGCTTTGACGAGCAGATCGCGCGCCGCGGTGACGTGGCCAACCGTTCCGAGGCCGTACGCGATCTGATTCGCGCCTCGATCGCCAAGGAGCAGATGCGCACGCCCGACGAGCAGGTCATCGGTTCGCTCACTATGATCTATGACCACCATACCGGCGATCTGACGCGCCGTCTGGACGAGGTGCAGCACGACTACACCGACGAGATTGTCTCGACCATGCACGTGCATCTGGACCACCACAACTGCCTGGAGATTCTGGCGCTCAAGGGTCGCGGCAAACGCGTCTACGAGCTGGCGGACCGGTTGCTGGGACTGCGCGGCGTTAAGCACGGCGAGCTCACCTGCGCCGCCACCAAGCAAAGCCTGGGGCTCTAACAGCACACACTTCAATGAAGGAGGGTCGCATGCGGCATGTGCATATTCATGTGACGGGCATTGTACAGGGCGTTGGCATGCGGCCATTTGTGTATCGCGAGGCTATGGCGCATGGCATTTGCGGCTGGGTGCTCAACGCGGGCGATGGCGTGCACATCGAGGCGCATGCTTCGGTCGAGGCACTCGACGGCTTTGTCGCCGCGCTGTCGGAGCACGCGCCTGCCGCGGCCCGCGTTGAGCATGTCGCTGTCGCAGACCTGGAGCCCGACGCTTGGGATGCCGACGATGAGCAGGGCTTTCGCATTGTGGCGTCGCAGGATCAAACTGCCCACACGACGCTCGTCTCGCCCGATATCGCCACGTGCGACGACTGCCTGCGCGAGCTGTTCGACCCCGCCGACCGACGCTTTCATTATCCCTTTATCAACTGCACCAACTGCGGGCCGCGCTTTACCATCATTCGCTCGCTGCCCTATGACCGAGCGGCAACCTCGATGGATCGCTTTCCCATGTGCCCCACCTGCGCCGCAGAGTATGCCGACCCGCTCGATCGGCGGTTTCACGCGCAGCCCGATGCCTGCTTTGATTGCGGACCGCATATTACGTGGCGTGAGACCAATCGCGGCGTTGCGCCAGCGGGTGTCGACGCGACACCAGCCGTCGGCTCCACGCGCGAGGCCAGCGATGCCATTATCGAACGCTGCGTCGAGCTGCTGGCAGGCGGCGGCATCGTTGCCATCAAGGGTCTGGGCGGATTCCACCTAGCCTGCGACGCCACCAACGAGCAGGCGGTGCGCGAGTTGCGCCGCCGCAAGCGTCGCAGCAATAAGCCGCTTGCCGTTATGGTGCGCGGCCTTGCCGACGCCGAGCGCCTGTGTCATATCGATGGCGTTGAGCGTGATCTGCTTGCCGGCAGCGTTCGCCCCATTGTGCTGTTGCGTCGCCGCGCAGCCGGTAACGACGGCCACGGCTCCCCCGACGCCCTCGAACTCGTGCCATCCGTCGCGCACGACTTGCCCGAGCTCGGCATCATGCTCCCCTACACCCCGCTTCAGCATCTGTTGCTTGCCGCGGCAGAGGCCCGCGGTATGCACGCGCTCGTCATGACCAGCGGAAACCTGAGCGAAGAGCCCATCGAGACCGACGATGTCCTTGCATGGGAGCACCTCGTTGTCGCAGGCATCGCCGACGCGCTGCTCGGTAACGACCGCGCGATTCTGTCGCGCTACGATGACTCCGTGGTACGCGTGGTCGACGGCGACGTCATGCCTGTGCGTCGCGCACGCGGGTATGCGCCGCAGCCGCTGTCGTTGCCGGCGCTCGACGGCACCACGCCCTGCGTGCTCGCCTGCGGTCCTCAGCAAAAAGCCACGATCGCGCTCACGCGCGAGGACGCCGACGGCCATGCGGCCTGTTTTGTGTCGCAGCATATCGGCGATGTCGAAAACGGCGCAACTTTCGATGCTTGGAGCGGCGCGCGCTCGCGTCTGGAAAACCTCTTTGACCTGGCGCCTGCCGCCTTGGCATGCGACATGCATCCCAGCTATCTGTCGAGCCAATGGGCGCGCGAACAGGCACGGGAGCACAATCTGCCGCTTATCGAAGTCCAGCACCATCATGCACACATCGCGAGCGTAATGGCAGAGGCGATTGCCGCAGGCCGGCTTGCGCCCGATGCGCGTGTCCTCGGCATCGCCTTCGACGGCACGGGCGCCGGCACCGATGGCACCATATGGGGCGGCGAATTTCTTATCGCCCGTCTCGCCGATTTTGAGCGCGTCGCGCATCTGCGCGCCTGGGCGCTTCCCGGTGGCGCCGCATCCGTACACGATGCCCGCCGCAACGCCTTTGCCCTGCTCAACGAGCTCGACCTGCTCGAGCACCCGGGCGCCGTGGGACTCTTGGACAGCCTTGACGAGCAGACGCGCAGCATAACGGCAACGATGATCGAGCGCGGCATCAACAGCCCGCGCACCAGCAGCATGGGTCGCCTGTTTGATGCCGCAGCCGCGATTTTGGGCATTTGCGGCCAGGCAACCTACGAGGGCGAACCCGCCATCGAGCTCGAAGCCGCCGCCTGGCGCGCGCTCGACAGCGAAATCGCACATTTTCCCGACAGCAACGCCGGCTATTTCGCATCTGGCCCATCGTGGTTGGACGGCCCCGATGTGCTGGACCAGGAAGCACTCTTTGAGGCGCTTTTGGAGGGAATTGAAGCCGGAGCGCCCGCCGACAGGCTCGCACTCGACTTCCATGCCGCCGTCGCGCGCTCCTCGGCGCGCATCGCCAGCGATATTTGCGTACGCGAGGGCATCGACACCGTCGCGCTCTCGGGCGGCGTGTTCATGAACCGACTCCTGCTTCAGCTCCTCACCCGCGAGCTCAAAAACGCAGGCCTTACTGTCCTTGTCCCCCATACCGTGCCCGTCAACGATGGCTGCATCGCCTACGGTCAGGCGGCGGTCGCGCGCGCTCGTCTTGCGCAGATTGCATCGCAGTAGCTCGCTCTTGCACACCGCCGCGCTCAACCGTCTCACAGGCGTAACGCGTTTGCCCGCGAACCCCGCGAGCGCTACCATCAATTGATGGATTATTAAGCGCCCATCCAGCGCAAAGCGTATAAAAGGGGAACAATATGTGCCTTGCCGTTCCCGGCAAAGTAGTCAAACGCGACGACGACCTCAAGGCCACCGTCGACATGATGGGCATCGAGCGCCCCGTGTCGCTGCGACTCGTGCCGACGGCGCAGGTTGGCGACTATATTCTCGTACACGCCGGCTTTGGCATCCAGATTGTCGACGAGCAGGAAGCGCAAGAAACGCTCGAGCTCGTTAACGCCATGACTGAGCTGGTCGAAGAAGACCAACTCGCCAGCAACCCGGCCGAGGCATACTAGTGGCGGCCGAGCAGCCGGCGCGCTCCGGTATCGACTTTTCGGCATTTCGCGATTCCAAGCTGGCCCGCGAGCTCATCGAACGCATCCATGAACTCGTCGGCGACCGCACCATCAACCTTATGGAAGTCTGCGGCACGCACACCGTGAGCATCGGCCGCTATGGCTTTCGCTCCATTATGCCGGCCGGGCTCAAGCTGCTGAGCGGCCCGGGCTGCCCCGTCTGCGTTACCGCCAACCGCGACATCGACCACGCGATCGCGCTCGCCAACATAGACGGCGCCATCATCACCACCTTTGGCGACATGATGCGCGTGCCCGGATCGTCCACCTCGCTCGCTGCGCAAAAGGCGGCAGGGCGCGACATCCGCATCGTCTATTCCCCGCTCGACGCGCTCGACATCGCCGAGCAAAGCCCCGATCGTCCGGTCATTTTTATGGGCGTGGGCTTTGAGACCACAACGCCCACCATCGCCGCCGCCATCTTGGAGGCCGAGGCACGCGGGCTTTTGAACTTTTCGGTCTATTGCGCCCACAAGACCACGCCGCCGGCGTTGCGCGCCATCGCCAACGACCCCGAGACCGCCATCGACGGCTTTATCCTGCCGGGCCACGTCGCCACCATCACGGGCTTGGCGCCCTTTAGCTTTTTGGTCGACGAGTTCAATACCCCGGGCGTGGTCACGGGATTTGAACCGGTCGATATCCTGCAGGGCATCTGCATGCTGGTCCAGATGGTTGTCGAGGGCAGGCCCGCGATCGACAACGCCTACCGCCGTGGCGTCAACGCAGACGGCAACCCCGTGGCGCGCCAGCTGGTCGAGCAGGTGTTTGAGCCATGCGGCACCACGTGGCGCGGGCTGGGGCCGATTGCCAACTCGGGCCTTTCTATCCGCCCCGAGTTCTCGCGCTTTGATGCCCGCGCTCGCTTTGACGTGCCCGTTGAGGCGACGGTCGAGCCGCGTGGATGCCGCTGCGGCGACGTGCTGCGCGGGGCCATTACGCCGAACAGCTGCCCACTCTTTGGCCGCACCTGCACGCCCGAGCACCCCGTCGGACCGTGCATGGTGAGCTCCGAGGGCAGCTGCGCGGCGTACTACCGCTACCGTAACTAGCCTGGACGCACCCGCACACTGGCACCACCCACGATTGGAGTTTTGGATATGTCCCATAGCATCACCGATAGCACCGTCCTGTTGGGCCACGGCTCTGGCGGTCAGATGATGAAACGCATCATCGATGAGGTCTTTTTGGATGCCTTTGGGTCGCCCGAGCTGCTCGAGGGCAACGACGCCGGCGTCGCCGCGCTGCCCGCGAGCGAGCGCATCGCCATGTCGACCGACAGCTTTGTAGTCTCGCCGCAGTTCTTCCCCGGTGGCAACATCGGCCGCCTTGCCGTGTGCGGAACCGTCAACGACGTCGCGACCTCGGGCGCCAACGTGCGCTACCTGTCGTGCGGCTTTATCCTCGAAGAGGGCTATCCCATGGATAAGCTCCGCCAGATTGTGCAGACCATGGCCGAGACGGCGCGCGAGGCGGGCGTGTCCATAATCACGGGCGACACCAAGGTGGTCGAGCGCGGCGGGGCCGACGGCGTCTATATCAATACCGCCGGCGTGGGCGAGGTTCCCACGGGCGTGGCGCTCAGCGGCGCCAACTGCCGCCCCGGCGATGTCATCCTGGTGTCGGGCACACTGGGCGACCACGGTATCGCCATCATGAGCCAGCGCGAGGGTTTGGCCTTTTCGAGCACGATAGAAAGCGACGCCGCGCCGCTCAACCACCTGATTGCCGACGTTCTGGCCGCAGCGCCCGGCACGCGTTGCTTTCGCGACCCCACGCGCGGTGGCCTGGCGTCCACGCTCAACGAGTTTGCCCAGGCAAGCGGTGTTGCCATGGAGGTTGACGAGGATGCCGTGCCCGTGCGTCCCGACGTGCAGGCCGCCTGCGAGATGCTCGGCTACGATGTGCTGCAGGTGGCAAACGAGGGCAAGATGGTCGCCGTGGTGCCGGCCGAGCAAGCCGATGCCGCGCTGAGCGCCATGCGCGCCGCCCGCTACGGCGAGAATGCCGCCATCATCGGTCGCGTGCTGCCGCTTGCCGAGGGTGCCCGTCCCGCTGTGCGCGTGCGCACCGGCTGGGACTCGACCCGTATCCTCGACATGCTCGTGGGAGAGCAGCTGCCGAGAATTTGCTAGGGCGGAACCGCACGGTCGGCGCGATGCGGCTTGGTATCCCTGGAGATGTTCAGATTCCAAGCACGCCCAACGCGGAAGCCCAGTATTATGAGGTGCGTTTTAAATCCAATGACGGGAGCTTTCATGGCAGCAGCTTTTTCCCATGTGATCTTTGACCTGGACGGCACCATCCTCAACACGCTCGAGGACCTGGCGGCCGCCGGCAACCATACCTGCGAGACGCACGGCTGGCCCACGTTTGCCGTCGACGAGTACCGCTACAAGGTGGGAAACGGCATGCTCAAGCTGGTTGAGCGTTTTATGCCTGCCGAGTATGCGGGCGACAGCCGTATGTTTGAGCAGACGCTTGCCGAGTTTAGGGCTTACTACGGCGAGCACAAGGAGGACCACACCGCCCCCTATGCCGGCACAATCGAGATGCTCGACCGCCTGCGCGCCGCGGGTGTGCAGCTAGCCGTGCTCACTAACAAGGACCACGTCTCGGCGGCTCCGCTTATCGAAAAATACTTTGGTTCCGAGCGCTTTGCGCTGGTACAGGGCCGTGTCGATGCGTTTCCGCCCAAGCCCGAAGCACCCGTCACGCTGCATGTGATGGAGGAGCTGGGCGCCGATCCGGCAACCACGCTCTATGTGGGCGATTCCAATGTCGATATCCTGACCGGCCACAACGCCGGCCTTAAGAGCGCGGGCGTCAGCTGGGGCTTCCGCGGCCGCGCAGAGCTGGAAGCCGCCGGCGCCGACTACGTGGTGGACACCCAGGCAGAGCTCACGGCGCTGGTACTGGGCGAGTAACCGCACATCCCCCCACGGGCAGCTAATGTGGGACGGGGCTCTTTTAGCTGCCCCCGTACCAAAGAAGTGTCCCCAACTGCCGGCAGAAAAGGAACGTCCCCAAGTGCCGCCCCAATGACTACCATGGCAACGCCGCAGGTAGAGGACGGACAGCGAAAACGCCCCTAAGCGAGCAAGGTGACATGAAATCAAAACCACCCCTAAAAGGGGTGGTTTGCTCTTAGGGTATAACCCTTGGATT
>CALINZ010000239.1 GCA_938045085.1 uncultured Collinsella sp.
ATGCGTGCCCGCGGCGCCAAGGTGACTGACATCGTCATCCTGATTGTCGCCGCCGACGACGGCGTCATGCCCCAGACCGTCGAGTCGATCAACCACGCCAGGGCCGCCGGTGTTCCCATCGTCGTTGCCGTCAACAAGATCGATAAGCCCGGCGCCAACCCCGACCGCGTGCGCCAGGAGCTCACCGAGTACGGCGTCATCCCCGAGGAGTGGGGCGGACAGAACATGTTCGTCAACATCTCGGCTAAGCAGAAGATCGGCATCGACGACCTGCTCGAGACCGTGCTGCTTCAGGCCGACGTGCTCGAGCTCAAGGCCAACCCTGATACGTTCGCTTCGGGCAACGTCCTCGAGGCTAAGCTCGACAAGGGCCGCGGCTCGGTCGCTACCGTGCTGGTGACCCGCGGTACCCTGCACGTGGGCGATACGCTGGTCGCCGGCCTTACCTATGGTCGCGTCCGTGCCATGCTCGACCCCAAGGGCCGCGCCGTCACCGAGGCCGGTCCCTCCGACGCCGTCGAGATTCTGGGCCTGCAGTCCGTCCCCAACGCCGGCGACGAGTTCCGCGTGTTCGAGGACGAGCGCGAGGCTCGCGCCCTGGCCGATGAGCGTTCGCTCAAGGCCCGTATCGAGGAGCAGAGCCGCGTGAAGCACGTCACGCTCGAGAACCTCTTCGAGACCATCGCCGACGCCGAGGTCAAGGAGCTCAACCTGATCATCAAGGCCGACGTTCAGGGTTCCATCGAGGCTCTTCAGGACTCGCTCGACAAGATGGATCAGTCCGAGGTCCGCATCAACACGATCCATTCCGCCGTCGGTGCCATCAACGAGACCGACGTCGTCCTGGCCGACGCCTCCAACGCCATCATCATCGGCTTTGGCGTGCGTCCCGACGGCAAGGCCCGCTCCGCTGCCGAGCGCGAGGGCGTCGAGATCCGTTGCTACGACGTTATCTACAAGTGCCTCGAGGAGCTCGACGCTGCCCGTATCGGCATGCTCAAGCCCACCGAGGTCGAGGTCTCCACAGGTACCGCGACCGTCCTGGATACCTTCAAGGTGCCCAAAGTCGGTATCGCCGCCGGTGTCCGCGTGGAGGAGGGCGAGATTGCCGCGACCGATTCCGTGCGCCTGGTGCGTGACGGCATCGTGGTCTTCAACGGCAAGATCGCCTCGATGCGCCACTACAAGGACGAGGCCAAGAGCCTCAAGAGCGGTTCCGAGGGCGGCATTGGCCTGGAGAACTTCCAGGACATCAAGCCCGGCGACCAGATCGAGGGTTACCGCATCGACCAGGTTGCCCGTACCGAGTAGGGGGTAGCGCTATGAAGCAAACGCAGGCAACCCGCCGTCTGGGCGAGCAGCTTCGCGAGAAGCTTGGTTATATCCTGCTCTTTGAGGTTTCCGATCCGCGTCTCGACCTGGTCACCCTGACCGCGGTCGAGGTCGCGGTGGACCGTTCGTTCGCGCGCGTGTACGTGTCGTGCGATGCGAGCCGCTACGATGAGGTCATGGAGGCGCTTGCCAGCGCCAAGGCCCGTATTCGCAGCCTGTTGGCTCGCTCGCTCGATTGGCGCGTCACGCCCGAGCTCGATTTTCGCATCGATCGCTCGACCGATGAGGCCGAGCGCATCACGCGTGCGCTGGAAAACGTTCCGGCTACGCTTGCGATCGAAAAGGACGAGGACGGCTACCCAATTGCGGATGCCGCCCAGGAGGCAGCTTTAGATGACTAATTCCGCCGATCTCGTCTCGTGCGAGTCTGCAGATATTAAACGACGCATCCTCGAGCTCATCGAGGGTGCGTCCTCCATTGCGATCTCGGGTCACACCTCTCCCGACGGCGATGCCCTGGGCTCCGTGTTGGGCCTGGGCCTTTCGCTTATGAAGGTGTTCCCCGACAAGGACATCGCCCTGCTGCTGGCAGACGACGATCCTGTTCCGCGCATCTACCGTTTTATGGAGGGCGCCGATCTGCTGGTCCCGGCATCTGCCTACACCGGCAACCCGGACCTGTTCATCTCGGTGGACGTGCCGGTCGTCGAGCGCCTCAATAACTCTGCCGAGGTGCTCCGTCGTTCGGCCCACGTGGCGTGCTTTGACCATCACCCGGCGCGCGAAGAGTTTGCCGAGGTCAGCCTCAGGTGTGTCAATGCCGCTGCATGCGCCATGATCATCGACCGCTTTTTGGCCGATTGCGGTATTACCGCAAGCGACAGCATCGCCACCTGCCTGCTGTGCGGCCTGGTTACCGACACCGGTCGTTTTCAGTATCAGAACGCCGATGCCGCAGCATTTCATGCTGCTTCGCGTCTGGTGGCGCACGGTGCCGATCCGGCGCGCGTCGCGCTCGAGGTCTATCAGAGCATGCGTGTCGAGTTCTTGCACCTCAAGTCCATCGTCATGGGTCGCATCAAGACGGTCGCGCACGGGCGCGTGGCGTATAGCTACGCCTACGAGAGCGACCTTAAGGACTGCGGCGTCACCTCGGACGAGTGCGACGGCCTGGTCGATGTGGTGCGCGCGGTGATGGGCGTCGAGGTCTGCCTGTTCCTTAAGGGCATCGAGGGCGATACCAAGGTGCGCGGCAACCTGCGCTCCAAGGGCGAACTTGATGTTTCCGAGATTGCGGCCAACTTTGGCGGAGGTGGGCACCACGCTGCCGCCGGCTTTACCAACGCCGGAACGATTTCCGAGACGCTCACCGCGGCACTTCCCATGCTGGCCGAGCTGGTGGGGGAGGATCCCGCTTCGGTGACCGTCGAGCTCTAACTAATTGGATGGTACATGGCTCGTCGAACGCCTTCTCAATTGAATATGCTGCTCGCCGTCGATAAGCCGGTGGGCTGCACGTCCCACGACGTGGTTTCGCAATGCCGACGCGCCCTCCATGAGCGGCGCGTCGGCCATGCCGGAACGCTCGACCCCATGGCATCGGGTGTCATGGTGGTGGGTGTGGGTCAGGCCACACGTCTGCTGGGCATGCTCACGCTCGATACCAAAAGCTACGTCGCCGATATCTCGTTTGGCGTCGAGACCAATACCGATGATGCGGAGGGCGAGGCCGTCCGCACGGTGCCCGTTGCCCCCGCCCTGCGCGATCCTGACTATGCTCGCGAGCGCCTGTCCGCCATGCTGGGCCCGCAGATGCAGGTGCCGCCGGCGTTTTCGGCCATTTCGGTCAACGGCGTGCGCGCCTATAAGGCTGCGCGCGAAGGCAACGCCGTGTCACTGCCCCCGCGTCCGGTCGAGGTGTACTCCGCCGACCTGATTGCCGTGGGCGGTGAGGGCGACGCTTGCGTTTGGACCGTGGCGTTTTCGGTGAGCAAGGGCACCTATATCCGTGCGCTCGCTCGCGACCTGGGTCGTGCCTGCGACAACGCGGCACATATTTCCGCACTGCGCCGTACGGCCTCCGGTGTTGTTTCCATCGGTGCTTGTCATACGGTCGAGGAGTTTTCTGCCGAGTCCGCTGCCGGCTTTGCCTTAGATCCCATTGCGGCACTGGGCGCCACGCGCGTCGACTTGCCGGGTGATCTTGCCGACGATCTACTGTGCGGACGTCGTATTCCTATTGAGCGCGCGCTTGCGGGCTTCGATGCGTCGAAGACGCCGTTTGCGCTGGTGCTTGATGGCGGGCTCAAGGCGCTCGCCCGTATCGAGGGCGGTCGATTTGTTATGGAGCACGTCTTTCCTCAGGCGATTGGCGGTGTTCGATGATGCTGGCCTCCCACGAGCTCGCGCGTATTTTTTTCGCGGGCGAGTCGGATGAGGCCTGCATCGTCGCCGCCGATGCATTTGATGATTGCGCGTGCCTGGGCGCCGCGTCGATCGCCATCGGCGTGTTCGATGGCGTGCATCGGGGGCATCACGAACTGATCGACGCGGTCGTTCGCGATGCGCATAACCACGGCTGCAAGGCGGTCGTGGTCACTTTCGATCCCGACCCGGACGTCGTGGTGAGTTCCTCGCCCGCTCAAAAACTGATGACGACGGCCGACCGTCTGCATGCCCTGGCTCTCACCGGAGTCGATGCGGTCGTGGCCGTTCCCTTTACGCCTGCGGTGGCGGCACTCGACCATGTGGGCTTTCTTAAGCTGCTGTCGCGCGTCATCGATATCCGCTCGATTCACGTGGGTTGCGACTTTAGGTTGGGCCGCGGCGGTGCCTCGGGCGTTGCCGAGATGCAGGCATGGGGAGCCGAGCGCGGCGTTGACGTCTATGGCCATGAGCTGCTGTGCGTCGATGGACAGACGATCTGCGCCACCCGCATTCGCCAGGAGCTCCGCCAGGGTCATGTTGAGCTTGCCACGGAGCTGCTCGGCCGCCCGTACATGCTGCGAGGTATTGTTGCCGGCGGTCGTCACCAAGGCTCCGACATGGGTTTTCCCACGGCAAATATCCAGGTGCCCGAGGGCATCCAGGTTCCTGCCGATGGCGTCTACGAGGGCCTGATGCTGGTCGACGATACCGTATGGCCCGCTGCCGTCAATGTGGGCTTGCCGCCGACGTATGCCGATGATGCCGCCTCGGCTCATCTCGAGGCCAACTTAATCGGGTATGCGGGCGACCTGTACGGTGCCTCGGTGTCACTGGCGTTTACGCGCTGGCTGCGCCCGTCGCGCGTGTTCGATTCGTTGGACGAGCTTATCGCGACCGTCGAGGGTAACATTGACGATATCCGTCATCATTTGGGCGAGCAGGGGGTGAGCATCCGTGATTAGCGATGAGGAAAAAGACCAGGTACGCGCTGCGTCCGATCTGGTTGCCATCGTGCAGGAAACGGTTGAGCTCAAGCCCCGCGGCCATGAGTTTTGGGGTTGCTGCCCCTTCCATGGCGAAAAGACCCCGTCGTTTCACATTATCCCTGCCACGCAGGTGTGGCACTGCTTTGGCTGTGGCGAGGGCGGCGACGTCTTCACCTACATCATGAAGCGCGAGAACCTGAGCTTTCCCGAGTCGATTCGCTACCTGGCCGACCGTGCCGGCATTGAGCTGCACGATACCGGCGCTTATCGCGAGCGCGGCACCAAGCGCGCCCGCATCTACGACCTATGTGCGGAAACCGCCCAGTTCTATCACACCATGCTTATGCGCGGTAAGGACAGCCGTCCGCGCGAGTACTTCGCCAGTCGCGGTATGGGCGGCGATGTCTGCCGCCGCTACTGCCTGGGCTTTGCACCGGGTCGCAATGCGCTGGTGTCGCATCTGTCGCAGGCGGGCTTTACCCCGCAGGAGATGATCGACGCCAATGTGGCCGTGAGCCGTGGTCGCGGGCAGCTTGCCGACCGTTTTTACGACCGCGTGATGTTTCCCATTTTTGACGAGCAGGGTCATAACATCGCCTTTGGCGGGCGCATTATGGGCGACGGCCAGCCTAAGTACCTCAACACCGCCGAGACGAGCGTGTTCCATAAAAAGCGAAACCTCTA
>CALINZ010000240.1 GCA_938045085.1 uncultured Collinsella sp.
TCTGGGGCGTTTGGAGCGTCGAGCCGTTACGCGGTTTGGTAAAACCGCGTAACTTACATAACCATGACGTAGCGGCTGCCCACGTAGTACTGCTTACCCATCAGGACCGGCTCTCCATTGGGACCGGTAAAGCTGGCACGCAGGTTGAGCAGCGGATCGTGCGGAGCAATGCCCAACTCGGCCGCCTGCTCGGTATTGGCACGAACGGCCTCGACCGTGCGGTAGCCAACCGAGACAATCGGGATTCCGCCAACACGCTCGACCTCGGCAAAAATCGACTTGTCCTCAAGATCGGCCGTCAACAGCTCGCGGTAGGCATCAAACGGCACAAAGATGTTCTCCTCAAAGATGGGCTCGCCGTCGGCCGTACGCACGCGCTTGATATGCAGCAGCAGCGCATCCTTCTGCAGGCCAAAGAACTCCATCTCGTTTTGGCGCGCCGGCACAATCTGGCGATCGATCACGTGCGCACCGGCCTTCATGCCATTGCCGGCACACAGCGCGGTAAACGTCTGCAACGTCGAGGCGTGAAACTGGCGATTGATGTGCGGCGTGGAGACAAAGGTGCCACGGCCCTGCTGCTTAACCAGGTAGCCATCGGAGCACAGCTCCTCGACGGCGCGGCGCACCGTAATGCGGCTCACGTCGTACTGCTCGGCTAGCTCAAGCTCGGACGGAATACGCTCCTTGGGTGCATAAACACCTTTCTCGATCGCATCCTTGATTTCGTCGTAAATCTGCTGGTAAAGCGGTGCATTTTTGGGCGCGGGCATATCTGATCACTCTTATCGAAATATTGAAATAACTAATACGTATATAACGTCTAGTTTCATGTTACCTCATATTGATAAAACGATACACCCTCCCTACCAAAAAGCGACAGCTTCATTTTGGTAGGTTTTATCTGGGAAAACGAAAGCCCCTCGAAAGCAGCGAGGCTTTCGAGGGGCTCGTTCGGATGGGTTGCGCAGGGCCGACAAAATGCCAATACCCTACTTGCCGTCGTCCTGCTGCAGGCTGTCCTGCTCACTAAGGCGCGCCTGCCTGCTGGCCATGCGCGCGGGCTTGTCGGGATCGGGCACGGCCGTGGGCATGGGCTCGTCGACATGACCGCCCCACCAGCCGCCCACAAAGTTGAGCGTGTGGAACACATTGATCACGGCGCCGGGATCAATGTCGCACACCAGCTTGATAATGTCCTGGCTCTCGTAGGTCGAGACAACGGCATGCAGCAGGTACATCTTTTCGCGGCTGTATCCGCCGATGACCTCGGCGCAGCTAATGCCGTGCTGAAAATGGTCAACATAGGCGGTCATGACCTCGTCCGCCTTGCGCGTCGTGATCTGCAGCGTCACGCGGTCGTAGCGACGATAGAAGCTGTCGATGGTCTTGGTCGAAATAAACTGAAACACGATAGAGTACGCCGCATTGTCCCAGCCAAACATAAAGCCAAAGATCGCCAGGATAGCGCAGTTGAAACCAAAGATGACGCCCCAGATAGTCTTGCCCGTGTGGTTGGAGACCCACAGCGCGATAAAGTCGGTGCCGCCGGTGGATGCGCCGGACTTGAGCGCGATGGCAGCGCCCAGACCCGAGACCACGCCGCCAAAAATGATGAGCATGATCTTGTCGCCCAAAAACGGGGAAAAGTGAAAGATGTTGAGGAACAGCGACGAGAGCACGACCTGCATCATCGAGAAGATGACGAAGCGCTTGCTAATGCCGCTCCAGCATAGGAGCGCCACAGGGATGTTGAGCGCGAGCATACCGAGCGAGATGTCGATGTGAACGCCGCCCAGCGAGGTAACGCGATCGAGTAGGACCGCGACGCCGGTAAGACCGCTCGGAAGCAGGTCGGCGGGCTGAATGAACGCCTGGATCAGAAATGTCTGAAGAACGGCGGAAATGGTGACCGCCACGGCAGTAATGGCGCGGCGGACGATGGTGAGGCGGCCGAGCACGAGCACTCGGTCCGTGAGCTGATCGATGGCGTTCGCCACGTAGGCTCCCTTCGAAGGCAGATCTAGTTGTGAGGTATGTCCGCGATTGTAGCATGGAGCGTGCGGGGGCGCTTCAATTCACCCTCTCTCGACAACCATCAGAAGGACCGTGAAGCCGCTCAAAAGAAAAACGCCGTGAAGAGAGCGATCCCTTCACGGCGAATTCAACGTTTGCCCAGATAAAACCTGCCAAAATAAACCTGTCCCTAAATGGCAGGTAGGATGTCGGTCAGGTTGTCGATGACAACGTCGGCGGCGGACTGGTCCAGGTTGACGCCCTCGTGCGGACGCAGTGCCAGGACGCGGGCGCCGGAGCGCTTGCCGGCCTCGATGCCCAAAGGCGAGTCCTCGATAACCAGGCACTCGGCAGGCTCCACCCCCAGCGCCTCCATGGCACGCAGGTAGATCTCGGGGTCGGGCTTAAACGCACTGCACTCGTGGCCGCTGATGGTGTAGTCCAGCACGTCGGCGATACCGGCGATCTCCACCAGCTCGTCGATCAGCTCACGATAGGACGAGCTCGCGATAGCGCACTTCACGCCGCGCTCGTGCAGCTCACGCATCACCGACTCCGTCTGCTCGTTGAGCAGCTCGGCATACGGAACGGGATGGTCCGGGCTGTAGACCTGCTTGTACTCCACGCGCAAGCGCTCGCGCAGCTCAACATCGTCGGGCACCAGCGCCTCCCAAATGGCGGGCTCGTTAGACCCCGAAAGATCGGGAATCTCGTCAAAGTGGAACCCCTTCTCCTCCATAAACGCCACGCGACGACGGTTGTAGAACCACTCGGTATCGACCAGTACGCCGTCCATGTCAAACAGCACTGCCTTGATCATACGCATCTCCTCCCACCTGCCAAAAAGGGACAGGTTTATTTTGGTAGGTTTTATCTGGGGTTTTATGACGCGGCAGACACGCCCTCCCCAGAGCAAAAAAGGGGACAGGGCGCAAACCCCATCCCCTCTCAATCAACCCGTAAGGTCTACTTACTTGTGATTAGTAGGAAAGCTTCCACATGTAGCGACGCATGGTCAGCGGGTGCTGACGGGCCTCGGCGATCTGGTTGCCGTACTCGCGCATAACGGCGAGGTGCAGCAGCGGGTTGAAGTAGGTGACGACGCTCGCGGGCACGGCGTCAGCCAGGCCGTAGTCCTTGGAGTCGATCAGAGCGACCTTGGCGCCCATGCGCTTAAGGAAGGTGAGGGCGCGGGCGTCCATCGGACGGGTAGCGCCATCGGACATGAAGAAGACGTAGGGCTTACCCTCGGTGGAAACCTCGAACGGGCCGTGGAAGTACTCGCCGGTGTTGTAGGCGGCGGCGTCGATCCACTGCATCTCGGTGAACAGGAAGGCGGCGTGAGAATAAGCCATCTTCTCGGAGGCACCGGAAGCCATGAAGTAGATCATCTTGTCGTCCTTGAAGTCCTCGGCGAACTTCTTGGCGAGCTTCTTGCAGGACTGAGCAGCGTTCTCGCAGAGCTCAAAGACGTTGGTGAGGCCGGTGATCATGTCCTCGTAGTGGTCATAGCCCTCGGTCTGCTGAAGGATCTCGACAGCAAGAGCGATGGCGTAGCCGGGCTTCTCGCACTTGGCAGCGAAGTTGGCGTGGAAGCCGTGAACGATGACGTAGTCAGCGTCGACGGTCAGAGCGGAGCCAGCCTTGTTGGTGAGGGAGACGACCGGGCAGTTGTGCTTCTTGGCGGTCTTGTTGGCCTCGACGGTCTCGGGCGTGGAGCCACCGAGGGAGCAGGTGATCACAAAGGTGTGCTCGTTGACCCAGGAAGGCGTGTCGTAGTTGAACTCGTTAGCGGTGAAGATCTGAACGTTCAGCTTGTCCGTGTTGTTGGCCAGGAAGTACTTGGCGGGGTAAAGGTCGGACATGGAAGCACCGCAGCCGACGAAGGCGACGCTGTGGATCTCGTGGTTGGACAGGACGTCAGCGACGATCTGCTTAGGGAGGTTAAGGTCGATCTCGTACATCTGACACATTCCTTTCAATTTTGCGACGCCACATTGCCGGGCGCTCGCAGGGTTACCGTGGTTTGGACCGAGTCGCCGGCCCGTTGAGGATGCGACAAAGGGACTGTCCCATTGTCGCATTTTGGGGATGGAAGCCTGCCTGGGGTATGGGATGCCAGGCAGGCCCCCCGGGGAAAGCGGTTAGGCGCTTAGTCGCGACTAAGCCAGGATGCCGACCGCAGAGAGGGCGATGCCGCCCACAATGGCGATCACGAGAAGCCAACCGGTGTTGACGTTCTTCTTGATGAGCCAGTACATAAGGCCGGTGAGGCCAAGGGAGATCATCTGGGGCATCATGCTGTCCAGGATGTCCTGGATAACGACGGTGCCGTCAGCGAACTGCAGCGGGGTGGTGGCGCCGATCAGCGTGGCGATCATGCCGCCCACGGACATAAGACCCACGATGCCGCAGACATACATGAGCTTCTCCATGAGGTCGCCGCCCTGAAGCTTGCTCAGGTACTCGTGGCCGCCCTGATAGCCCATCTTGGCTGCGAACCAAGTAATCAGCACGGAGGGGACGATGGAGATGAGAAGGGCCAGGATCGGGCCCATGATGGAGCCCTGCTGAGCCAGCTGAACGCCCAAGCCAAAGGCGATAACGCGGATGGTGCCCTGGAAGAAGGAGTCACCGATGCCGGAAAGCGGGCCCATAAGGGAGGTCTTGACCGCGTTAATCGAATCGGGGTTGAAATTCTCGGGATCCTTGGCGTACTCCTCCTCCATGGAGGCGGCGAGGCCCAGGATGAAAGCGCTCGTCTGCGGGGTGCAGTTGTAGAACGCCATGTGACGGTGGTAAGCCTCTTTCTTAGCAGCAAGCTGCTTGGGGTCGGACTCGTCCGGATAGAGGCGATCGAGCGTGGGAACCATTCCGTAGAGGAAGCCCATGTTCATCTGACGCTCGTAGTTCCAAGAGGCCTGGATGGCCCAGGAGCGCCAGAAGAACTGGCTGACCTTCTTGTTCAGGGACACGTCCTTGGTTGCGGTTGCCATAGTGTGTTCCTCCTTAGTCTTCGTCGTCTTCGAGCGGATCGTAGTCGGAATCGACACCGGCGGCTGCATGGGAACCGTTGAACTTGAAGCCCATGAAGACGACAGCCAGGCACACACCGATCAGAGCGACCGCGATGACGGACAGGTTGAGGTAAGCGGCGAGCAGGAAACCGATGAACAGGAACGGAGTCATACCCTTCTTGATCATCATGGTGAGCAGCAGGGCCAAGCCGTAGGCGGTCATGATCTTGGTCGAAACGTTAAGACCAGTGGACAGCCACTCGGGAACCATGTTGACGATGGCCTGAACCAGGTCGGTGCCAACAAAGACGGCGAGGAAGATCGGCAGGAAGTACATGATGGCGTACAGACCGGAGCCGACGCAGATGTGCATACGGTAGGCGGTCTTGAACTTTCCGTTATCAATCGCGTTATCTGCCACATGGGTGAGGACGGCGATGATGGAACGGAACACGATGCCGAGGAGCTGACCCAGGACGGCGACCGGGATGGCGATCGTCATGGCGGTCTCGGCGGAAGCATCGGTCAGGCACGCAAAGGCAGCGGCCACGATGCCGCCCAGGACCATATCGGGCGGAACGGCGGCGCCGACCTGCACCAGGCCCATGGACACGAGCTCGACGGCGGCACCGACGGCAAGGCCGGTGGGCACATCGCCCAGCAGCAGACCGACGAGCGTAGCGCCAACGAGGGGCTGCTCGAAGTTAAGACGACCGAGCAGGCGGGAGTCCCACATGCAGAACACGCCGACGAGGCCGACGAGCACCGCACTGATGAACGTATTCATACCCTTCTCCTTTCAGTCAGGCAAAAGCCTGGTTGATTACAGCTTGGCGTCGATGTCGACGCTCTGATACGTAGGGGTCTGCTGGACGTAGAGCTTGATGCCCATGTCGAGCAGCTGGTTGAC
>CALINZ010000241.1 GCA_938045085.1 uncultured Collinsella sp.
GAGGAGGGCATAGGCCTTTTGGCCATGCCCGACGATTGAACGTCAGATTGCCGCTTAGGGGCGTTTGCAGCGTCGCGCCGTTACGCGGTTTGATAAAACCGCGTAACCCTACAGTTCAGTCACGACAACGCTGTTGTAGACCTCGTCCCAGCGGTCCATGACCAGGTGGCCGGTCTTGGGATCCATGGCGTTGAGCTTGCCGCAGGTATTGGCGGTCTTGAGCACCGTGACGTCGTCGGCACCAGCAGCAATGGCATGTGCAAAGCCGGCGATGGTCGAGTCGCCGGAACCCGTCGCGTTCACAGCCGCAATCGCGGGCGTCTTGGCGCGGAACGCGCGGCCCTCATGGAAGCCCACCGAACCGGCAGCGCCCATCGAAACGACAACCCAGGGGATACCGGCAAAACGGTCATCGGCGGCAAGCGCCTCGCGCAGAGCATCGACATCATCGGTCGTAAAGGACGTACCCAGCAGGCCGTTAATCTCGGTCAGGTTGGGCTTTACGAGCTCAGGCATAGCGTCGGACTCCAGCGCGGCCTCCAGCGATGCACCCGAGGTATCGAGCAGCACCTTGGCGCCCGCCTCCTCGGCGATCTTGACGAGTTCGGCATAGTAGCCGGCATCGACGCCACGCGGCAGCGAGCCCGAAAGCGTCACAACGTCCGCCTTCGCTGCAAGCTCGGCAAACTTGGCCGTAAAGGCCTCGAGCTCGGCCGGGGCGATCTGCGGGCCGCTCTCCAGCAGCTCGGTCTGATTGCCCTCGTGCAGAATATTCAAGCAAATGCGCGTCTCACCGGCGATGGGCACAAAGTCGTTCTTGACGCCGTCGGCATCCATGAGCTCGGCCATATAGGCACCCATGTGACCGCCGAGCAGACCGGTCGCGAGCACATCGTCGCCCAACTGCAGCAGCACACGGCTCACGTTGAGGCCCTTGCCGCCAGCGGTCTTTTCGGGCGTCACACGGTTAACATCGTCGATGATCAGCTTATCGAGCTGATAGCGCGTATCAATCGACGGGTTCATGGTAACGGTCAGAATCATATTGAACTCCTGTTTCCGGGGCACGACACGCGCAGCCCCAAACATACGATAGCTCGTTAAAGGATCTCGATCTCAAAGCCGCGGGTGACGGTCTCCCCCGGCTTGGCCACCAGGCAGCCGCGCTTGTGCTCCAGAATATCGTCCTCGTCGGAGCAGGTGGACAGGCCGCCCCACGGTTCCACGGCCACAAAGTCGCCCTCGGGCTTGCTCCACACAATCAGGTACGGCATATCGGGGAACGTCAGGCGCACGCCCTTGTCCTCGGTCTTCTTGGTCAGCGTAACCACGCGGCTCTCGAACACGTCAAAGATGGTCTCCGCGAAGTCGAAGAGCTCGTGGGTCAGCGGCAGGTTCTGGTCGATCATGGGGTTCTTGCTGCGATGCTCAACATCAATCAGACCCGTCGAAGGAACGGCAGTACAGAGCTCGGCGGCCTCACGCTGTTCAAAACGGAGCTCGTAGTCGTCATAGGACTCGCCCTCGTCGAGCGGACACTTAAAGCCGGGGTGACCGCCCACAAAGAACGGCATGTCCTCGGTGCCCTCATTGGTCACCTCGTACGACACGGCCACCTTTTCCGAATCAATCGTGTAACGAGCAACGATCTTAAACGGATACGGGTACTGCTCGAGCAACTCGGCATGGTCGGTAGAGCTTAGGCTCAGCGCAACCATGTTGTCGCTCTGTTCCTCGAGCTTCCACTCCTGTTTGCGCGCAAAGCCGTGGCGGGCGAGCTTTACCTCGCGGCCGCCCATGGTCATTGCGTGACCATCTCGAAGGCCGCCGCAGATCGGGAAACAAATGGGTGCCTGGCCCGACCACACCGCCGGGTCGCCCTGCCACAGGTACTCACGGCCGTTGGCCGCAATAGAAGTGAACGATCCGCCAGCCGTGCTCAGTGCCAC
Organism: uncultured Collinsella sp.; assembly: GCA_938045085.1. Lineage (GTDB taxonomy): Bacteria > Actinomycetota > Coriobacteriia > Coriobacteriales > Coriobacteriaceae > Collinsella. The sequence continues at coordinate 1,950 of CALINZ010000241.1, forward strand.
GCGGATAGAACCGTTATCAAGAACAAACTCCATAGGAGCCTTCCCTTTCTTACGACAGCCCGCCAAGTCAGTGGGGCTGATAGCAAACCGGCCCGCGCCCCATCACAGAAACGCGAGCCGTCAACGGACTAGTTAATTACGCCGGATACCCGCTAATCGTGGTATTCGCCGCGGTCCCACTTCTCGAGGAACTCGTCAAAGAAGTGCGGGTCAGCCTGAGCCTCGGCATCGGCCTTATTGCAGGCATCGATCTTGGCGATCAGGGCATCGTGCTCGGGGGTCTTCTCGTAGGGCTCCTCCAGGAAGGCAAGCATGATATCGGCCATCAGGAACTCGCCGGTGATCTTGCCGCCAAAGCCCACGATGTTGGCGTTGAGCTCGCGACGGGCATACAGGGCAGAGGTCATGTCGCGAACCAGGGCGCAGCGGGCGCCGGGAACCTTGTTGACGGCGTTGGTGATGCCAATGCCGGTGCCGCACAGGGCCACGCCAAAGTCGGCCTTGCCGCTGGCAACAGCCTCGCCCACGGCCTTACCGTAGATGGGATAGTGCGTACGGGTGTGGCTGTAGGTGCCGCAGTCGAGCACCTTGTAGCCAGCCTGCTCCAGGCGGTCGGCCAGATAGATCTTCTCGTCCGTAACGATATGGTCGCAACCGATTGCGATGGTCTTCTTCATCAGAACGTCCTTTCGTCTGAATTCACAAGTTGAGGTAGAAGTTCGAGTTCTCGGTGGCTCTCGTTAGGCCATCTTGTTGAGCATGTCGACACGGATCTGGTGACGGCCGCCGGCGTACTGGGCGCGCAGGAACTCGCGGGCGATCTTCTTGGCAACCTCGGTGCCCACAACGCCCGGGCCCATGGTGACCATGCGCGAGCCGTTGTGCTCGCGGGTCATGTAGGCGGAACGCTCGTCGGAAATGTTGGCGACGACCATGCCCTTGATCTTGACGGCGGCCATATAGGAGCCGACGCCGTACTTATCGAATGCGAAGCCCTGGGAATCCTTGTGCTCCAGCAGGTCCTTGGCAACGGCGGTCGCGGAATCGACAAAGTCCGCGGCAGGGGTCTCGGAATAGTCGACGACCTCGTGACCGTCGGCGATGAGCATCTCCTTGATGGACTCCTTCATCGACATACCGTCGGCATCGGAAGCGATTACAACCCTCATGACATCCTCCTTGAGAGATACGCAGGTGCGTAGTTTCTGTTTGGAAGTGTTGAATCGCGTTCAGGTCCGGGCATCTGAATGTGCGGTTCTTCACTGTTCGTGTTTATTTGAACACATTCGAACATCAACTGCAAGAATTATTTGTTTATCTTTGTTCTTTTTTGAACAAATACCGTTCACGGATGATTGCCGACCGTCTGGACCCGGCGCGGACGTAGCGACCGCGTATTCAACAAACAAAAGGGCGGCCGAGAACGTGTCTCGGCCGCCCTTCTTACAGTTGATCTTCCAAAGAACGCTTTGCCGCCTACTCAGACTGCCTGCCCTTCTTGGCGTGCTTGGACGGAGCACTCAGAAAGCGGCCCGTCAAATAGTTCGCCGGGCCGGAAATATCAATCCCCAGCAGGGTGTGGCCCAGCCACAGAAACGCCGCGAGCACCAGCAGCGGGATAACGCACGAGGTCACGATCATCACAATGACGCCTTCGATGAGGTCGGTCACCTGCTGCACGATCTCATCGGTCATCTGCTTGGCGCTGCTGGTCACCGACGTGACCAGGTTCGAGGCCCCATCAGTCAACTGCTCAAGCACGTTTTTGGACTCCGTGGCCTCGGATTTTTTCTTGTTCGATTTTGAGCTGGTCTCGGCTGACTTGTCCGTGGTGTCGGCCGCGTCCGCAGCCTTTTGTTCAGCTTGCTCAATACTTACGCGATACGTTTCATCGACCTTCTGCGACACCCATACGCTCGCAGGCACAAGCGCCATACCGATCACGGCAACCACCAGCACGCGCGTCGCCACACGGCGCAGGACAGTGCTCGTGCTCCAGCGCCCGTGAATGCCGAGCGACACCGCAAAGAGCACCAACGCAAACGGGATTAAGATGCCCAGGCCAACCGACCACAAAATCGTGAGCAAATATTTCTCTAGGTATAGCACGGCAAGCACGATACCAAGGTTGCCCGAAAGCTGTGCGAGCTGCTCGGCAACCGGCGTTCCCGTATCACCCGGCAGCGCGGTAATACCCGCAGACAGAGCAACGCATGAAGCCGTGAGCGCCAAAACGTTGCCCTTCTTTTGGTCGATGACCTCGATGGTAGAGTCCCAAGTTTTGGTATCGGCGAAATGCGGACGAGCTACAAAGCCCGACAGCAGTGCCAGGACCACGAGCGCAACGATAAAGCCAATCTGCAGCTTTTTGTTTGTGCACACGACATCGGACAGACTGGGCTGCAGCTCGGTTACCGTCGTGTGCTCGGCTATCTGGACAGGACGCCCATGAGCCATCTCGTGCGCGTCTCTTTTTTGTATTGACCCGTTATCCGGCATTTGGATACCTCCTCAGTCCGGCGTTTAATGCGAAAGGAAGTATACCCACCGAGCAAAAATCGAACGGGAGGACGAACGGAGCGCACCAAGACTGCCCCCCAACGACTAGTCGTTTAAGAACGTCCCCAATGACTGTCTCGGGATGAGTTGCGGTGGAATAGGGATTGTTTTGCGCCCGCCGGCCCCTATTCAGTCCCCATTTCACCGCAACTTGGAGGAGGACAGAAAAAGCCCTGTCGCGGGTGCGGCAGGGCTTTTGGAAGGGAACTTGGTTGTGAGGGCTCGTTAGGCGAGCTTGGCCTCGAGCTCAGCGATGCGCTTGTAGGCATCGATGGTAAAGCGGGCCTGCTTCTCCAGGATCATAGTGGTCATGAGAGTGTCCTGAGCGTGAGCCATGATGAAGGTCATCTCCATCTCGCCACCGCCGGCCTCCTGCGAAAGCAGCTTGGTCTGCGTGTCGTGGGCGCCGATAAGTGCATCGCTGGCATCCTTGTGCAGCTGTTCGGCCTTCTCAAAGTCACCCTCGCGAGCAGCATCGAGCGCTGCAAGCAGATCGGTCTGGGCGTCACCTGCGTATGCGACAATCTCGAATCCAACCATCGAGATTTCTTCTTTGGTTGCCATATTGCGTTCCTTTCACATATGAACCAATGGAGAGCATCGCGTCCGGGCATACGCGCTGCGTTGTGTATGACAGAAACAATAACATTCAAACAAAAAAGAACAGCGCAAAACGTATTTTTGAGCTATGAACGGTCACTATTCGCCCGTGAACGGTTTTTAAACCAATCTGAACAATATCGAACACAATTAGCGGCAACCCAAACAGACCCGCGCCCTAGCGTACATCGCGCACCGTATCGCCCTCGACGAGCACGCCCGGAAACAGCATGTGCTCCACACCGGGTGCAGCGCCCTCGGCGCCGGCAATCTTGTCGACCGCCCACATGCCGACGCGTTTGTTGTCAAAGCGCACCGTGGTCAGGCGACGATCGGGTACGATATCGCCCAAACTATCGTCAACACCCACCACGCTTACGTCCTGGGGCACGCGCTTCCCGCGCGACTCGAGCCCACGGATGCAGCCATATGCCATGGCATCGTTGGAAGCATAAATGGCCGTACAGGTCGGATCGTCCGCCAGAGCCTGACCGGCAGCATATCCACTCTGCGCTGTCCAGTCGCCGCGCACGAGCTGCGGTGGCTCGATGCCATGCGCACGCAATGTCTCGCGCCAGCCTTCCTCGCGCCGCATGCCCGAAAGCGAGCGCTCGGGACACGAGATAAAGTGCACGGTCTTGTGCCCCTGCCCCAGCAAGTACTCGACCACTTGGCGCGAGCAATCGAACTGGTCGTTATCGACCGTTGAACAGAGCGGGTGCTCCAGCATGGTAACGAGCACCGTCTGCATACCGGGCAGCGGCTCAAAGGTGCCAAAGTCCGCCGGCATGCGGTTCATAATCACAACCATGCCGTCCACCGGCAGTG
>CALINZ010000242.1 GCA_938045085.1 uncultured Collinsella sp.
TAGTACATGGAGAAATTCTCCGTCTCGCGTCTGATCGGCGCGCCTCCGGGATACGTGGGCTACGACGAGGGCGGCCAGCTCACCGAGGCCGTGCGCCGTCGTCCGTACTCCGTGATCTTGCTCGACGAGATGGAGAAGGCCCATCCGGATGTTTTCAACGTGCTGCTGCAGGTGCTTGACGACGGCCGTCTGACTGACGGTCAGGGTCGCCAGGTGTCCTTCAAGAACACGATCATCATCATGACGTCTAACGTGGGTTCCAAGGCCATCGCCGAGCTTTCCGGCAAGGACGAGGAGGAGATGCGCCATCAGGTCGACGCGGCCATGGCTCAGACCTTCCGCCCCGAGTTCCTCAACCGTATCGACGATATCGTGGTGTTCCATCCGCTCGGCATGGCGCAGATCGAGAAGATCGTCGACATCCAGCTCGCCGACGTCCGCGCGCGTCTGGCCAAGGAGCGCATGACGCTTGCCATCACCCCGGCGGCCAAGCAGATGCTCGCCGTGGGCGGCCTGGACCCGGTCTTTGGCGCCCGTCCGCTCAAGCGTCTGGTGCAGCGCGAGGTCGTGGATGCCATCGCCGCCGCTATCATCGACGGCACGGTGCGCGAGGGCGATCAGGTGACGGTCGATGTCGACAAGGACGGCGGCTTTACCGTCGTGTGCGACAATACGCCGGCGGCCACCTACGAGGTCCCCGACGCTCAGTAGATTTTGGGTCATGCCTCAAAATTTGCCTTTTGAGCCGAACTCCAAGGGCGGCGGATCCGATTGGGTCCGCCGCCCTTTTTCGTGCGACAATCGATGGTGTTGAACGTGAGCACATGGCAAGGAGCTATGCAGATGAAAGACGAGAACAAGACGAACGCACCGGCGGCTGAGGCGGCGCCCGTCGCGCCCGCCGCACCGAAGACTTCGCCTAAACCGGCGCCCAAGCCGCGCGATCCCTACATTCGCGCCGAGAACGAGGACGACGACGGCTACGATCCCTACAGCGACCGACGCCCCGAGCGCGAGCCAATGTTCGAAGCCGACCCGTGGCGCTGAGTGCCACCCAAAAGGCCACCAATAAGTTGCGGTGAAATAGGGACTGTTTTGCGGTTTGACCAGCAAAAACAATCCCTATTTCACCGCAACTGCGTTAGGGATATGGGTGTTGGGCGGCTGTCTTCGGGCCGGCTAGTCCTGGGCTTTGATGCTCGGCAGGAGAATCTGGGCGAGGTAGTCGGTCTCGAGTTTGGTCGCGGCGTCTGCCTTGCCGTCTTTACCGACCAGGTCGTTTTTGATCTGGCTGTATGTGTAGCGGTTGCCGGTCGTGAGTTCGACAAGCTCAATCGCCGTATCCATGGGGTAGGTCGACACGGGGTCCTGCGTGCGCCCGTTGATGGTTTGAGGAATCACGTACGGATAGACAGGGCCGCTGGCGTAGACGGTGTAGCCGTTGCCTAGGCTGACCGTGCCCAAAACCGTATCGCCATCGTCGGGCGTAAAGGTCTCGCCGTCGCGCACGGCGACAAGCGTCACGATTGGCGTATTGGCGTCATCGCCCAGATAGATACACAGCGTGCTGCCGTTTTGCCAGGTAGCAACCTTACCGTACCACTCGACGGGGATATCGAGCTGATACAGATCCGTCGCCTTATGCCGAACATCGGCATCGCGCGCGGCCTGCGCTTCGCTCGCGTTCACGGCGTTAGCGGCGGCATCACGGCGAGCGGTTGCTACCTGCTGAAGTATCTTGGCGGCCGCGGCAGAGCTGCAACCGCCTTTCTCGGCATATTTGGCCGCGGCATCGATCTGGTCGTCGGTCACCGTGTCTGCCGAAGGTACCTTAAGCTTAAAGGATGCCTGAGCGCTCAGGTCCTGCCCGTCGCTCTTTATGCTGACCTGCGCCTTGGTGGCCGGCACGGTGTAAATGGTGCCGTCGGCCGCGATGGGGGAGGCGGCGATGGAGAACGTGTAATCGCCGGGCAGCAGCTTAATGCCGCGACCGTGCTCGTCAACGTAGAGCGTTTCGCTCACGGAAGAACCGTCGGAATCCTGCCCGCTCACCTGCACGGGAATCTTGGAGCCAGTTGAGCAGTCGAGGCCCGCGGCATGCACGCCAATCTGCACCGACATCATGGTATGGGCGTTTGCGGCAAGCACGGCGGCCTGCTCTTGCTGGTATCCGTTCCAAGCCGCATAGCCTGCGCCGCCGGCGACGAGCGCGACGGCCACAACGCCGGCAACCATCAGGTTGCGGCGCTTGGGCGACATCTTACGATGACGAACCTCGGCTTCGCGTGCCGAAGGAACGGACGGTAGGGGAATATCGCCCATGGCGATGGTCTCGTCCACGGCAGGCGCAGAGCCTAAGCCAGGGAGCTCGCGGGTCAGCGAATCTTCGGCCGGCAAGTTGTCGAGCAAGATGGTTTCCTCGCTCGTGTCGGATTCGGGCTGGTCGTCGGCCTCGCTTTCGGTGTCTTCGTGATCTGCCTCATCCTCGGCAGGCTCAACGTCGCCTGTATCCTGATCATCGGGCTGCGCCTCGATTTCCGACTCATCCTGTACATCAACGCTCGAATTGCCAAACGCAACATCGTCAAGCGAAATCCGGTCTAGGCTCTCCAGGGCCTCGGCACACGCTTCTGCATCTTGGACCGCGTCCTCTTGGCCCGTCGTCTCATCTTTCATATATCCCCCAAGCTCAATATCGGGACAACACTGTACCCAAAAACAGGACCCTATAGAGCCGCCTCATGATTTGAAATCCGATTTTATATATGCGCATGTTTTTGAATAGATGAATAGAGACGCAACGACAAAAGCCCCCGAAAAGCGAGCGAAACACTTTCCGGGGGCTCTGCGAGGCATTGGATGAAAAACCTGGCGGGCGGGCCTATGCCCAGGCGCCAGCAGCGACCAACATGTTACTCGGCGTGAGCGTAATCGACCTTGGCGCGACGAGCGGTGGCCTTCTCCCAATCGCTGGTGCCCTCAAAGACATCCTGCTTGTAGGGATTGCGGCCGAGCTTCTTGGCGCGGTAGGCGATGTAGATGATCGCGGCGACGTTGGCGACCAGCGCGGCAATCGAGACCGCGGTGGCGGCGCCGGGGTCGAGCGTGGAGTGGGTCACAAAGATGGACTCCTCCTGGAAGTAGGGGAACACCTGGGCAAACATGCACCAAATGGCCAGCGTAAAGGCGCGGTTCTGGATCCAGCCGCCCTTGTTCCAGATAAAGGCGGCGACGGTGGGCGCCAGCAGCAGCGCAAAGCCGCAGAACCAGGAGTGGGTGGGCAGGCAGTTGTAGGTGTAGCAGAAGTTCCAGATATCGTAGGCGATGATGTAGACCCAGGTCATATCGGGCCACAGCATGTCGGTCTGATCCTCGGAGGCGTAGACGCTCCACCAACCGGTCATGCAGAAGATGTTGATGATACCGGCGATGCCGTTGAACACGTTGTTCCAGCCGGCCAGCTGCGTGGCACCTTCGGAGGTGACCCAGGTGGACTCGCCCAGGACAAAGAAGTGATAGGCGCTCTCGAAGTCGGACACGACGGCGATCATGATGTTGATGGCGACGATCACAAACGGCCATGCGCGGAACCAATGCGCCTTGCCGATCTTTCCCCACTGGTACTTAATGGCAATGAAGCCCCAGCAACCGGCGAGCGCCGCGTATACCTTGGCGTAGTGGAACCAGCTGTTCTGGTACACATGGGTGGGGTTGGTGAGCGCCCACTCGGCACCCTGCGAAACGCCCACGGCGATGGCGACGCAGTAGATGGTCATGGCCAGCGGAGCCACGCCAAAGATGATTGCCGCGCCGAGCTTGGTGCGGCGGCCGACCTCGTTGAGCACGATCAGGCCGATAAAGACCATGGCCCAGCCGGCCCAGTGGATAAGGGTATCGCTACCCCAAACATCGAACAGCATGCTGCTCTCCTTTCACACGCCCGCGGCCCCTCTTCTGATCGCGGGCAGTTTGGCCAAATGTCGTCAGTTCTGGGGCTTGCGCTCCGGATACTTGGCGGTGTAGCCCTCGATGTGGAGCGTCGAGGCGATGATTTCCTTGACCGTCTCGTCGGGCACATCGGGGTGCGTGCGGATATACATCAAAAGACCCATGATGAGGGTGTAGAACGTCTCGTAGACATGGTCGATGCGTAGCTCATGATGGGCGACAAAATCCACTACGGTGGTGTCGCAGATATACTGCGCCACGCGCTGGACCACGTTGTGCAAAAAGCCGCCGTAGAGCGCGCCGCTGCTCGAGGTAAGCGTGCTCGGCAGCTCGTGGCCGCTGGCGACCAGGCGCTTAAAGAGCGGGGCGACGGTGTCGAGCGCGCCCTCGATATCACCGACGGTGCGGTCGGCGTTCCACCGCTCGAGTTCGGAGATAAAGCCGTCGATCGCCTCGTCCATAACGGCGGTGACGGCGGCGTCCATGTCGGCGAAGTAATGGTAGAACAATGAACGCGTGCAGCCGGCTCGCTTGGTCACGGCCGATACCGATAGGTGGGACACGCCCAGCTCGGAGCTTACGGTGCGCACGGCATCGAGGATCTCGCGACGGCGTTCGTCGCCCGTCAGGCGCTTTGCCGCGCTATCGGATGCGGGGACGGCATCGACCACAGAGGTACCTGCTGTGTTGTTGCCCATGTTTTGCCGCCTTTCATCCTCTTTTGCCTGACCGTTCGCCTAACAGTCTTGAATATTGTTGACGGTTCGTCAATACTATTTTTGACACAATGTCAACAATGGCGGGTGAACGGCATGGGGCATGCCCGGCCTGCAAAAAAAGAGGGGCGCTGCGGCCTCGTCGGGCTGTGGCAAGAGAAGGGACAACCATGA
>CALINZ010000243.1 GCA_938045085.1 uncultured Collinsella sp.
CCCCAGAGCTCGTACATGGCCTCGGTCGCGTGGGCGTCGCGTCCGGTGCACAGGCCAAAGAGCACGCCGCGCTCGCGCAGGGCGCGGATCGCCGCCACGGTGCGCGGGGACACCGTGTGCCGGCTCGTGAGCAGCGTACCGTCGATATCGCAGAACACGGCTTTGATGTGGCTGAAGGTGGTGTCCATGGGGGCCTTTCTGGGTTGTGCGGCGGTGTGGGGTGTATTCGTGAACGGCGTACATGGTATACCAAGGCGCAGCCGCGGCCCGTCAAAGCAAAAACCACCACAAAGGTGCCTGGCCCCTTTGTGGTGGCCTGGCCCGCAGAGGAGCCGGACTCGCAGGATGGCCTGGTCCTGAGCGCAATCCATCACAACATTCGACGTTTTTCGGCAAAAACGCGGTTTTCATCGAATGTTGTGATGGTTTTTACTGCCTTACAGAACAATCGAAATGCCGGCGTCCAAACAGCAGCAGCGCCGCGGGAACCGCCGTCACGACCATACCCGCCCCGATGAGCGTCTGCTGCACGCCAAACGTCGCCGCCAGCCACGGGGCAATCGCCAGCGGGGCCACGCCGGCGAACATATTGCCAAAACCCATGACCGAGTTGATGCGACCGAGCTGCTCGAGCGGAGCCGCCGTTTGCACGATAGTGTTGTGGAGCGGGTTAACGACGCCCCAGGCCACACCAAGGACAATCTGGCCGACAAGGGCTACGCCCACGTACGGTGTTCCCACATAGAGCAGACTTCCCAGGCCCACGGACATAAGTGCCACGAGCAGCGTTTTTAGGTTTACCAAGTGCAGCGGCAAGCGGAGCGCAACGACGGCGCCCAGCACCGCGCCCACGCCCGAGGCCGACGAAAGCCAGCCCATCCACTCAACACCGACATGCAGAACATCGCGGTAGAAGAACGACTCCAGTGGATCGAAGGCACCGTAGCCAAAGTTCGAAAGGAAAATAATGCAGAACAGCAGGGCGAGGACGCTGTTGGCGAAGACTGTCTTGATGCTAGTCGCGAAGGTTGCACGGGAAGATGTGTTGGGGTCGGAGCTTTGGCTGGCCTTATCCGATGTGATGTCGCCGATCGCGGGTTTGTCTTCGTGTGTGGCGGCCTGACCTGCACTTTGCCTAAAGTCCCAGCCGGCAATGAGCGCCAATGCGGTAAAGAGCATCATGAGCACAAACACCGCGCGCGACGACGCAGCCGCCGCGACAAAGCCGCCCAATGTGGGGCCAACGATGATACTCACGTTTGAAAACATGGCTATGGCGGAGTTGATGTCTTTGAGCTCGAGAGGATCATCGGTGAGGTAGGCTGGATAGGACGTAGCGATGGGCTGGGCGAATCCCATCACAAAGCCCAGGAGCACCGCGCCGAGCAGGACGACGCCGGTCGCGCTACCAAAGGCGATGATTGCCGTACCAGTTGCGAGAGCGCCGACGATGCTCAGCAAGAAATGGCGGCGCGGACCCCAGGCGTCGAGCGCCGCGCCACCCACAAAGGATCCCAGGATCACGAAAACGTTCATAAACAGGACGGCCAGCGATGTCGCGACGACCGAGGCATCGTCCGCATAGGTAAGCGTTCCGATGACGCCGATAAAATAACTGGTCTGAAACCCGGTGTAGATGAGAAAGCGCATCGCCACCAGGCGCTTGGCCTGCACGGACAGCGATGATTGAGGCTTTGAGAAAAGAGAGGCGAGCATGGAGACTCCTTGTTTCATACGAATGCGGACGGCGGGCATTCGCCACCGTCTATCAAATCAATCAATCCGCATGAAACATTAAGGACGCATCAAGCCCCTTTTCTCCGTTTTTCGCCCGTCATGAACTACTTGGTAGATTGTAAGGCATGTCCCACACATCTACCAAAGCAAAAACCACCACAAAGGTGCCTGGCCCCTTTGTGGTGGAAGTGACGTTTGCCCAGATAAAACCTGCCAAAATTAACCTGTCCCTTTTTGGCAGGTTTTAGGCCAGATAATCTTGGATCAGATCGCAGATGGCTCGAGCGTCGTTGATGTTGATGGCTCGGGTCGCAAAGCCGGCGTCAAAGGCCTGACGCGCCAGGGCTTCGTTGCAGGCAAGGGCCAGCGTGTGGCCATCGACCAGGTCGAGCGAGCTCTTGCCGCGCAGACGGTCGACACCGGAGCGCGCGACGACGATGTTGTCGAAGCCCTCGGTCTTGTAGCCCTCGATGATCACCACGTCGACATCGTTGTAACGCGACAGCAGCTCGCGCGCGGGCATCTCGTCCTCCTCGCGCGTGTCGGCGTACTCCGCCCAGCGCGTAGCGCAGATGAGTCCCACGTGCTTTGATCCGGCCTGGTGATGGCGCCAGGTGTCCTTGGCGGGCACGTCGATATCAAAGCCATGATGACCATGATGCTTGAGCGAACCCACGCGCAGGCCGCGGCGGGTGAGCTCGGCAATGACCTTCTCGACGAGCGTTGTCTTGCCCGAGTTCTGGTAGCCGATAAACGCGATCGCGGGGACGGCCGGTGCCGGAGCGGGGCTGGCGCTGCGGAAGCTCCTGACCCCATGGCTGGCGAGAGGAGTGCCCGCGCAGCTGGCGGCGGTGGCGCTGGGCGGTGCGGGGATGACGCTGGTCTGCTTTGCGGCGGCATGGCCGCTGGGCCTCGGCGAGGAGCTGCGGGACGTGGTGGCAGGGGAGAGAAGACACAAAAGCGCTGGACATGGGGAGAAGAATCGAGTATAATGATACAGATACGATGGGGCGATAGGCCCTTGGGTCGAAAAAACGGCGGCTGGCGTCTCTCCGACACCGGCCCTGATGCAAAAG
>CALINZ010000244.1 GCA_938045085.1 uncultured Collinsella sp.
AACACGGGTGAGCGCGTCGATTACGGGCGCTCCATGTTGGGAACGATGCTGCCTTCGGTCACCGCATGCACGGCAAGACGCATGATGTTGTCGTAGCCGGTCTTGCTCAGGATCTCCGAGATGCGACGCTTAATGGTGCCCTCGCTCATAAACAGCTCGGCCGCGATCTCGCGGCGGCTCTTGCCCTCGCAGGCAAGGCGCAAAATCGATAGCTCGACGTCGTCGAGGGCTGCCGTGCCCGAAAAAATGCTCTCGGGCGGCTTGGGAAACGTGCAATAGCCCGCCAGCGTGGAGCGCATCACGGCGAACAGCTCGTCGATACCGACGTTTTTGTACACAAAGCTATCGACACCCGCCTCGCGCGCCTGATCGACAAAGGTGATCTCGGGCATGCCCGTCATGATAATGATGCGGCACCCGGGCATCGCCTCCTTGATGCGCGCCGCCGCCACGATGCCGTTGGAATCGTGCTCGGTGCATACGTCCATCAGTATCATATCCGGGCGCTCCCTAAGCACAACGTCGAGTGCTTCGGAAGCGTCGGCGATCGCGGCAACAACAGTCATATCGGGCTGGTCGCCAACGGAGCGCGCCAGGCTCTCGCGCAGGATGGCCTGGTCTTCGACTATAAGGACGCGGATCATAAGCTTCTCCTTTGGGACGTGTCGTTGGCGTTAAGCGGAATGGATACCGCAAGCGTAAAGGGCGGGGCGGCGTGGACCTCTAGGCTGCCACCCAAATCTTGCGCGACATGCCTCATACCTGGGATACCCGTTCCCTCGCGATACGATACGGGGGCCGGCGCGCCGTCATTAGAGATGGTCATGCGTGCAATGTCACATCCGTTCGACTCCTCCTGCCACAGGTGCACATGGACCTGGTGGGCCTGCGCGTGCTTGGTGGCGTTGGTCGAGGCCTCGCGGATAATCTGCAAAAAGGCCGCCGCGACACGCGTGTCCTCGGGAAGCGACCCCTCTACATCAATCTGCACGCTCACCAGGCCAAAGGCATGAATGATATCGCCAAGCTGCTCCGCCGGCTCGCTGTCGCCGCCACTGCGCAGGTCGACGGCGATTGAACGCAGCAGCGGATCGATCTGCCCGAGTGACTCGTCGTCCAGGCGCCCCTCCTCCAAATAGCGATGGAGGATAGACAGACGCTGACCGATTACATCGTGCACGCGGGCGCGCATGCGCAGATAGGCCGCATTATCGGCAACCTTTTTGACCTCTTCGATCTGCGCCTGGAGCTCTTTGCCCGCAAGCTCGAGCAGTCGATTGGCATGCGCCAGGCGGTCATGGGCATGTGCGTACTCCGTCACGTCCAAGCCGATGATTCGCTCCAAGGGGCGACCCGAAACCATAACGGCATCGCACACAAACAGGCGAATCTCGGAGGGAGAAACCTCGACCACCGCGCGCGCCTCGCCAAAGCGATCCAGGTCGATTCGAACGCGGTTTTTGCTGCTCTCGGGCATCTGAGCACTGAGCCTTCGAAGGCCGTTCCACGTGTCGCTCATATCGTGCAAGTCGGTGGGCATGTGAAGCTCAACGAGGTTTTTGCGCATGCAGCGGTTCATGAGCAGCGGACGGCCCCTCGAGTCCAGATACAGGATGCCCACGGGAATCACGTTGATGGTCTCGATCGTCGAGAACGCGGTGATATCCTCCTGGCGGTTACGGACGTCCATCAAGAGCGCCGCGATGGAACGGAACAGGAAGAACGCTCCCTCTGCGATAAGGACAACGGTCCACGCCGAGCCCGTGGCAAAAACCACCGGCGGTGTAACGGCGACAACAAGCAGCAGCTCGACCAGCATGACGGGGCGACGATAGCGCACCATAAGCACCACGCCATAGGCAAAGATTGCGGCATTGAGCCACAGCACTCCGCCCATTGCCCTGGCGCAAACGTCAAGCGGCGCCACCAGATATGAGCCAGACGACGCGAACAAGATGAGCGCCGAAATAACTAGGTGAAGCACGAGGCTCGCCTCGTAGGCGCAAACCGCCCTACGGTTATAGGACGAGCGGCGCGATGCGATGAGCGGAACGTGGATCGTCTGCAGGCACGCAGCCAGGGCAAAGACAATATCGAGTGCAACGATTTGGGGAAGGATGAGCGAAATCTGCATCGTCACTCACCCGCCCGCGGCATCAACACGATCATACGCAACTGGCCGGGTTCGCCCTCAAGGCGGTATGCCACGTTGCGCCCTTGCAGAGCGCTTTCGAGCTCTTGCGCAGCGGGCGTCTGCGAAAGATCTTCATCATCGTTGGAAAAAAGCGTGGCGCGCAGCTCGACACTGCATCGGTCATGGTCGCCCAAGTGATACATAAGCGCCGGATGGTCGGTGGTGTAGGCAAAAAACGCAAAGTCATACACGCAGTCGTACAGGGCGCTTACCGTACTGGCGTGCAACGGGCGCCGTATGGCGATAATCGAGGCGCAATCGATATCGATGGTGCGCAGGTCGCTTGCGAGCTCGTTGGCGATGAGCTGAATGCGGTCGCGATCAAAACCGCTCTCCCCGTGCTGTGCCAACGTGAGCGACCCCTTGCGCTTGCAATAGGCGACGAGCATCTTGGCGCGCTGCAGCATGCGGTAACGCTCGTGTGAAGATGTTTCGTCGGTCAACGACGGCAGCGAGCTCAGCAGGTCGTACATCCCTTCGAGCGCGCGAGCAAGCGCCTGGTCCACGTCTTGGACCAGCAAGGTCTCGGCTTCTTGATCTGCCAGGTGCGTCTTAAGGTCGTAGTCGGCAGCGAGCAGCTCGTTTTGACGTTGCAGCTCCATGCGACGGTGTGCCAGCTCACGGTTAAGCTCGTTGAGCTCCGACACGTCTTGGGCAAGCAGGGCCGATCCGCCCAGCAGTGGAAAGGCACGGTACATCACATCGGGATCGGACGCCACGGCAAAGGCATGGGCGCGCCCGTGCTCCTGGACCCGCAACTCCTCGCGCACGCCTACCGGCATTGGCTTTGACACCGGCGTGGCATAAACTTCCTGCAAGTCGCGCGTCATAACCTTTAGGTCGAGCGGCAGGGTATCGAAAATGCCGGCGATATCGTGGTATGACGGAATGACGCCGCAATCGAGGCAGATTTCCATCGCCACCACGCACAGAACGCAGTAGACAAGCGAAAAATTAAGCCTCCATGCCCAGGGCACGCGCAGCGCATATGAAATGGCAAAGAACGCGCCGCCCAATAGGACAAGCGCAGCCGTGCCCGAGAAACGCTGAATGCGAAAAGACGAGGACCGTCCTACCAAGATAAAAAAGGCCACAAAGTTAAAGGCCGTCCACACGAGGACGGCGAAATAACCCCAGCCGTACGCGTAATCGTTGCTCCAGGTGTCGCTTGTACGGTCAAAGTGGAAGACCTGCTGGTGAAAATCGTTGGTGAGCACAAATCCGATAAGCAGGATAGCCACAATCCACAGCGCAGCGCAGTAGCGGCGACCCAGGCGGTGTTGCTCCAGGCCCGCAAGGCGCAAACCACACAACTGGTAGAGCAGCGGAATGAGCGTCATGGGCACGTAGTACAGGTACCACAGCACGGTGGCATAGAACGGCGTGAACGACTTGTACTTGAGAATGACTTCGATCATCCACAGGGCGCAGATGGTGGCGATGGCAACAAGACGGCGGCGCAACACATAGTCCAAACAGCGCAGATAGACCGATACGCCCCAGATCGAAAATGCAATTGCGGCAACAAGCAACGGCAGAGAGCTCGAATGGACGAGCGCATCCACGACCTCTTCGGACACCTCGCTATAGGCGGGCACGGCGTTAGAAAGTTTGGGGTCGAAGGCGAACAGCAACAGCGCCGGCAAGACTGCCAAAAGCATGAGGAACATCGCGGTGATGACACCGGCGATAGCAAAGACGCGGTGGCGGTACACCTGATGTGTTATGCCAACAAGGAATCGCGGCATGGCGAAGAGCCTGCCGCCCCTGGGATCCGCCACGGGTGCGGATCGGGCGGCCGCGTGGCCGATATGTCGCTCGCGGGTACCCATAGTGCTTTTAGTGTACCGGCAGATGGGTCGAAAAAGCGGGCCGCATGTCCCAAAATCCGCAGACGGCAAGGCGCCCGGCGAGCACATACTCGCCGGGCGCCTTGGTTAGGAGGCTACGGTTATCGGGAAAGCCTAGGCCAAATCTTCGCCGTTGGTGGCGATAACCTTCTTGTACCAGTCGAAGCTCTTCTTTTTGGAGCGCTTGAGGGTGCCGTTGCCCGCATCATCGCGGTCCACATAGATAAAGCCGTAGCGCTTGGACATCTCGCCCGTGCCGGCAGACACCAGGTCAATCGGGCCCCAGGTGGTGTAGCCCAGCAGGTCAACGCCGTCCTCGGTCACCGCATCGCGCATCGCGGCGATATGCTGGCGCAGGTAGTCGATACGGTAGTCGTCGTTGATGGAACCATCCTCCTCGACAACATCCTTGGCGCCCAGGCCGTTCTCAACCACAAACAGCGGCTTCTGATAACGGTCGTACAGGTCGTTGAGCGTAATGCGGAAGCCCAGTGGATCGATGGCCCAGCCCCACTGGCTCTCCTGCAGGTAGGGGTTCTTGGCGCCGGCGAAGGCGTTGCCCTGGGTGCGCTCGACATCGGGGTTATCGGCACCGGCGGAGCAACGGGTGCTGTAATAGCTAAAGCTGATGAAGTCGACGGTGTTGGCGGCCAGGATCTCGCGGTCCTCGTCCGTCATGCCCACATCGATACCCAGACGCTCGAGCTTCTTGACGGCATAGGCCGGGTAGTAGCCACGGCTCTGAACGTCGACGAAGAAGTAATTGTCCTGATTGTCGAGCTGCGCCTGGCGCACATCGCCCGGACGACAGCTGTAGGGGTAGTAGCTACCTGCGGCGAGCATGCAGCCAATCTTGACCTCGGGGTCGATCTCGTGGGCAATCTTGGTTGCCCAAGCGCTGGCAACGAGCTCGTTGTGGGCGGCCAGGTACTCGACAGCCTCCTTGTTCTCGCCCTCCTCAAAGACCAGCAGCAGCGTCCGCTCGCCGGCGTTGAAGCGCTCGTCCTCCAGCGTCTCCTGAATAAACTTGGTCTTACCGGAATCCAGAAAGCCGGTAAAGGCATATACGGGAATCTGCACCATGTGTTACACCCCGAACAGAGCGGCTACGCCCGCTTCATCCAGCTTGGAACCGATGACGCAGAGCTTGCCGGTAATATCAGCGCTGCCGGTACGGACGTTGCATTCCTCGGGAACATAGTCAAAGTGAATCCAAGTGCCGTCCGCGGCGGGCAGGATGCCCTTCGCTCTGAGGATGGTGCCGTACTTGCCGGAATCCAGCTCATGCAGCGCCGCTTCAATGGCCGCCTTGTCGAACTTCTTGGCGGTCTCAACGCCCCAGGAGGTGAACACCTCGTCGGCGTGATGATGATGGTGGTGATGCTCATGCTCGTCCTCATCGTCGTCGTGATGATGGTGGCAGCAGTGATGGTCATGCTCATCCTCGTCATCATCGTGATGGTGA
>CALINZ010000245.1 GCA_938045085.1 uncultured Collinsella sp.
CAAACTGGGTATCGTTGATGCCATCGTGCTGGGTATGGGCCGTGCCATCGGTGAGACCATGGCCGTGCTCATGGTCGTGGGTAACGCTCCGGTTATTCCCGACAGCATTGCGAGCCCCATCTCGACGCTCACGAGCCAGATCGCGCTCGACATGAGCTATTCCTCGGGCCTGCACCGCTCGGCTCTGTTCGGCATGGGCGTGGTCCTGTTTATCATCTCCGCCATGCTGGTGGGCATCGTCCGTCTGATTTCCAAGAAGAAGAGGGGGTAGGCTATGTCCGATTCCGTTGACACGACGGTCGATACGACCTCGTCGCGCGAGCGCATCAAGCGTGCCCTTTCCCACGGCAAGAAGGGCCGCATCAACAAGGACCTGTCCAACAAGATCATGCTTGGCGTGTTTCGTGCCGCTGCCTACATCACCACGCTGGTGCTGGTCGCTATCATCGCCTACGTGGTCATCAACGGCCTGCCACACATCTCGCTCGACTTTATCTTCGGTTGGCCCCAGGGCGTCAACGCCGAGGGCGGAATTTGGCCCACGATCGTCTCGACCGTCTACGTGACGGCGCTCGCCATGCTTATCTGCACGCCGATCGCTGTGCTGGCAGCCGTCTATCTGGCCGAGTACGCCAAGCAGGGCAAGGTCGTCGAGCTCATTCGCTACGCTGCTGACGCTTTGGCCTCGGTGCCCTCCATCGTTATGGGCCTGTTTGGCTACGCCTTGTTTGTCGAGGCCATGGGCCTGGGCCTTTCGATGGTCTCGGCCGCCCTGGCACTCGCGCTCTTGATGCTTCCCATCGTCATGCGTACCACCGAAGAGGCCATTCGCGCCGTTCCGCGCTATATCCGCTGGGGCGCATATGGCCTGGGCGCCACCAAGTGGCAGGTTGTCTCCAAGATCGTGCTTCCTTCTGCCTTTGGCCGTATTGCCACGGGCATCGTTCTCGCCATCGGCCGTGCCATTGGCGAGACCGCGGTGGTGCTCTATACCATGGGGCAGGCCATCAATCTACCTATTTCGCCGCTCGATTCCGGCCGCCCCATGACGGTTCACCTGTATCTGCTTGCCAACGACGGCATCAACATGAACGCAGCCTACGGCACCGCGCTCTTGCTGATGGTGATCATTCTGGCCTTCAACCTGTTTGCGCGCTTCCTGTCGCGCAAGCGTCGCTAGTTAAGGAGTCCCATGTCCGTTTATCAGTCCGCTCCCACGTTGGAGCAAGCGGCCATTACGGCCAAGGATTTCAACTTTTGGTACGGTGACTTTCATGCGCTGACGGGGCTTGACCTCAACATCGCCAAAAACGCCATCACCTCCTTCATTGGCCCTTCGGGCTGCGGCAAGTCGACGTTTTTGCGCTGCATCAACCGCATGAATGACCTGATCGAGGGCACGCGCGTCGAGGGCACCATGACGCTCGACGGCAACGATATCTATGCCGAGGGTGTCGACCCGGTCGATCTCCGTCGTCGCGTGGGCATGATTTTTCAGCAGCCCAACCCGTTTCCTAAATCCATCTACGAGAATGTCGCCTTTGGCCCTCGTCTGCAGGGCGTGACTAGCAAAAGTGACCTCGATGACATCGTGGAAGAATCGCTCAAGCGCGCCAACCTCTGGAAAGAGGTATCCAATCAGCTCAACAAGGATGGTTTGGCGCTCTCGGGCGGTCAGCAGCAGCGTCTGTGCATCGCGCGCGTGCTTGCGGTGCAACCCGATGTCCTTCTGATGGACGAGCCCTGCTCCGCCATCGACCCCACGTCCGTCTCTAAGGTCGAGGATCTGATGGCCGAGCTGGCGCCCGAGATGACGATCATCATCGTCACGCATTCAATGCAGCAGGCAGCTCGCATTAGCGACTACACCGCATTCTTCTTGCAGGAAGTTGCCGGCGAGCCCGCTACGCTCATCGAGTATGGTCAAACCGACGCGATCTTCACCAGCCCGGTGGACTCGCGGACGGAAGACTATATCACCGGCCGCTTTGGCTGATCGGTGCGACTAGTCCCAAGCCGATCGGATCTGGTCCGGTGCGTATTCACTGTGCGGGCGGCATGACCGCACCCAACTGATTGGAGTGAACCATGCGCAAACTGTTTTCCCGTCAGCTCATCGAGGCCCGTCACGAGATGCTGAGCATCTACGAGGCCGTCGATCTGGCCCTCCACGATGCCGTGAAGGCCTATGTGACCGACGACCGCAAGCTCGCCACCAAGACCAAGAAGCGCACGCTTTCGATTGACGCACGCTGCGCCAACCTGGAGGCCGTCTGCTACAACCTGATTGCCACGCAGTCACCGGTCGCCTCCGACTTCCGCTTGCTGCAGACGATCATCTACGTCGACTTTAACCTGCAGCGCATGACCGATAAGGTTCGCCAGATTTGCCGCGCCACGCGTCATATGATCAAGGCCGACATCTCGCTGCCCAAGGAGCTTGTCGGCACGGTCGAGGCCGAGGCTGAGGCCGTCTACCAGGTGCTGGGCTCTTCGCTTTCTGCGCTCGTCACCAACGACATGTCCATCATCTGCAACTTGGCCGTCGAGGACGAGCCAGTGCACGCCGCCTACGAGAAGTTCTTCCGCACCTTTAACCGCATGGACACGGGCGATTTTATGGACGACGACAGCAACTATGACGACCTGCGCCGCGCCATCATGGTATCGCGCTATCTCGATCGCATCGCCTCGATTTCCATCGATGCCGCCTGCCGTCTGACCTTCCTGTTGACCGGACAGCGTATGACTGCCGGTGATATCGCCTGCACTGATGAGGATGAGCTCGAGAGCATGCGCGTGCCTTCGGGCGAGGGTGTTATCATGAGGCCCGCCGTCGATGTACGCTACGTTGCCAAGGTGCCCGTTAACGAGGTCAGCGAGGGTCTTCGCTACCTGCTCGATCATCTTGAGGATGAGGACGATGGCGAGGACGACGAGGAGTAAGTAACCCCGTTCGTCGAAAGATTGTAAATACCTAAGTGAGCGCGGCCTTGCACATGCGGGGCCGCGCTCTTGCGTTAGCATGGGACTACTTGTTTGGCTGTCAGCGGAGGCGATTGGCAATGGATAACTATTTGGACTTGATGCGCGCTCGCCGCGAGCAGATTCTGGAACGTTTTTATGCGGCGCTCGATCGCGCGGGCCGTCCCCATGACGCCGCGCGCCTCATTGCCGTGTCCAAGACCGTTGGTGTCGATGAGACCGTTGCCGCCATCCAGGCGGGGTATTGCCATTTTGCCGAGAACCGCCCGCAGGAGCTGGTTCGCAAGCTCACAGGTCTGGCGGAGCATCCGGAGCTGCCCGAGGTGCGCTTCGATATGATCGGCAACCTGCAGACCAATAAGATCAATGCGGTGCTGGGCTCAGCCGAGCTGATTCACTCGGTGGGTTCGCTGCATCTGGCGCAGGCGATCTCGAGCCGTGCTGTTCGCAAGATTGAGGCAGGCGAGCTCGTCGGCCCCCAGCGTGTGCTCATTGAGGTCAATGTGAGTGGTGAGGAGTCGAAGGGAGGCTTTTCACCCGATGAGATTCGCGCCGCCGCGGGTGAGCTTGCAGAACTTGAGGGAATTTGCGTACAGGGGCTTATGACTATGGCGCCCCGGGGGAATAAGGATGTGGCACGCCGCACCTTTGCGGGGCTTCGTGAGCTGAGGGATGAGCTGGAGGCGGCGCATCCCGATTTGAACCTGCCTGAGCTTTCCTGCGGTATGAGCGAGGACTTTGAGTCTGCCCTTGAGGAGGGCTCTACGCTCGTTCGCCTGGGCAGGGTAGTATTTAGCCCGGAGTTTGCAGTAAAATAAGGCTCTGAAGTGCGCACTGATTATCGGGGCGCCTGCACTAAACCGCGAGAGGACACAACCATGGGCTTCCTTGACGAGATTAAAAATAAGATGCACCTGGGCGGCCAGCAGGGTTACGACCAGGGTTATGGCCAGGACGACGACTACGGCTACGATGACGGCTACGACGATGGCTATCAGAACAACGGCTACAGTGGTGCTTCGGGCGAGGGCTTCTACACCCAAGACGAGCCGAGCAACGGCCTGCTTGGCCAGACGCGCCGCGGTGAAGCTGAGTCGGTTGCCGTGTATACGCGCTCCGGTCAGCTGGTCGGCGATGACTCCCGCCATGCCACGACGTATAACCCGCCTTCGCGCTCGCAGGACAGTGTTGCGAGCGGTTATCGTCCTGGTGCCTATGACACGCCGTCGAGCTACGCCGAGAATACCCGCGCCCGTGCCGCCGCTGCACCCGCGCCTGCACCGAGCGATGCCTCGGCCTATGCGAGCAATATCATCAACGCCACGCCGCAGCTGCCGGCCTATGTCCTGCGCCCCGAGAGCTATGACGACGTGGAGACCGTGGTGCGCCGCGTTCGCACCAAGCAGCCTGTCGCACTGATTTTTGTGGGCGTACGCACCGAAGTTGCCAAGCGCGTCTTGGACTTCTCTTACGGCTTTGCCTGCGGTCTGGGTGCCACGGTCAAGGAGGTGGGCGACCGCGTGTTCATGGTGCTGCCCGCCGGTTGCGAGGTCAAAGATTCCGATCTCAAGAAGCTTCGTGCCGACGGCTACCTTAAGTAAAGACAAGACGAGGAGATTCCCATCAACATCTACACTATCGTCCAGCTGGTCAACACGCTGTTCAACTTCTATTCCACGCTCATTGTCGTCTACTGCTTTATGACGTGGATTCCCATGAAGCAGGGTGGTTTGCTTCAGGATATTGCCGCGGTGCTTGATAGCGTGTGCGGTCCGTGGCTCAACCTGTTCCGTCGTTTCATCCCGCCGATGGGCGGTATCGATTTTTCGCCGGTCGTTGCGATTATTGCGTTGCAGTTGGTGCAGAGGCTGGTTCTGCAGCTTCTTATAGGTATACTCGTGTAGAACTGACTTAGTAACTTACGTCGGGCGTGTAGCGCCGAGGCGATGAAAAAGGAGACTTGTTATGGCTATTACCCCTGCAGACATCCAGGCTCAGACTTTCTCTGAGGCCAAGCGTGGCTACGATCCTGCTGAGGTCGACGTCTTCTTGGAGACGCTGTCCTCCGAGGTTGACGCTATGCTCGCTAAGATCGTCGACCTTAAGGGTCGCCTGACTGCTACCGAGCAGCAGCTTGCCGATGCGCAGGCTCAGCTTGCCCAAGCTCAGGATGCCACCGCCCAGGCCGTTCCTGCCGCCCCCGTGGCTGCTCCCGCCCCTGACTTCTCCGCTCAGGAGCGCCAGATTTCCGCTGCCCTGATCGCTGCCCAGCAGACCGCTGAGACCATCGTCAACGATGCCAACGAGAACGCTGAGCGTATCCGCAACGAGGCTGACGCCAAGGCCCGCGAGGTTATCCGCCAGGCTCTGACCGAGAAGCAGGCCGAGCTCGAGGAGATCGATCGTCTCAAGGCTTCCCGTGAGGAGTTCAAGGCAGAGTATCTCAAGCTCATCCAGCACTTCATGGACGATGCCCAGAATTCCTTCCCGGCCGATCTGATGGCTTCCACGCCGGTCGGTTC
>CALINZ010000246.1 GCA_938045085.1 uncultured Collinsella sp.
GGCCCGCCAGGTTAAACGTCTTGCTCGGCGCATAGAGGGCAACCGTGCGCATGCGGGCATCCTCGCTCACCGACTGCGTCGGGATGTGCTTGTGCCCCGGCAGGATGATATCGGACCAAATCTCGTCCGATATCACCACGCAATCGTGCTGGCGATAGATGTCCATGGCGCGCTCGATTTCGTCGCGCTCCCATACGCGGCCGCAGGGATTGTGCGGCGAGCAGAACACCGCGGCATGGATGTGGTTTTGGGCGAGTTTGCACTCCATGTCCTCAAAGTCCATGCGCCACACGCCCTGATCGTCGAGCTTAAGCGGGCTATGGACAATACGATAGCCCGCGGCCTCAATGGACTTGGTAAAGCCGATGTAGGTGGGGCTGTGGACCAGCACCGCATCGCCCGGCTGGACATACGCGCGCAGCGTCGACACGACACCGCCCAGCACGCCGTTTTCGTAACCGATATGTTCAGGGCGCAGGCCCTCGACGCCATTGCGGCGGCTCTGCCATTCGATGATGCGGTCGAAATACTCGGAGCGCGGATTGAAATAGCCAAACATGGGGTGCTGGGCGCGCTGAATGATGTGTTCCTGGACCGTGGGCACCGTGGCAAAGTTCATGTCGGCCACCCACATGGGAATGCGGTCGAAGCCCTCGTCGGGTGCGTTCGGGGCCATACCGGGGATCTCACCCCAAGAGTCAACGGCGATGGCGTCCATGCCGTGGCGGTCGATGATTGAAGTGAAGTCGTATTTCATGCTGGACTCCCGTGCAAAGTTGATTGTTTTGGTAGGCGTTATTGTCCACCAGCGTGGGCGGTTTTGGCGCGGGGTTTGGCGCTTAATTTGACGGGTGCGGACGAATGGCTGGTTAGTCTTGCGCGTCGTTGACGGCAACTACGGTTAGCTGGGTTTCATCGACCGTAAACGATATGTCGAGCCCGGCGTAAGCCAGATGATAGACGCGGTGTGGCTCGTGCTTGCTGCCCGCGCGGCGCGGGTCTTGGCGAAGGACCTCGACCAAGCCGAGGAGCTTTGCGGGCGGGACCATATCCTGCAGTGCTTGCGGAAACTCAACATCGAGCTCTTGCCACGGAGCATCCTCGATCCAGCCTCCGGTCGCATCCGGGTGGCAGTCCGCAAACGGAATGTAGGGCTTGATGTCGTAGATGGGCGTACCGTCGCGCAGGTCGGCCCCCAACACATGGATGATGGGGCCATCGTCGGTGAGCTCGACACGATCAAGCTTGACGCAGGTGAGCCCGATGGGATTAGGGCGAAACGGACTGCGCGTGGCAAACACTCCCACACGTTCGGCTCCGCCCAGACGCGGCGGGCGCACGGTTTTCGACCATTTTGCGTTGGTGCCGGACCTGTCCTGCGTTTTAGCGTCGACGGCAATATCCTTAGCCGTGCCGCCGGGCGTTCCGTTTTCGAAGCGCCACAGCAGCCACAGGTGAGAGAAGGAGTCCAGGCCCTCAACCGCTGCATTGGAGGCAAATTCCGGCTCAAAAAAGATTCGTCCCTGCAGATGGGGCGCCAAAAAGCTGTTGCGCGGAATGCCGAACTTCTGCGGCAGGTCGGTATGTATGCGTGCGATAGGTTCCATGCCGGTCATTGTACGGCATGGAGGCGTGGGGCGTTGCGCGCAATTCTTCGCCGCGGTCCCCCGTCGTGCAACCAACGGTTGCTTGGAAGGGCGCCTGCCGCCGCGTATGCTTAAGCCATCAACCAGCAGAAAGGAGCCGCTATGGCCTTTGCAGAAAAGCTCATTGCTGTCCGTCGCGCCCATCACCTTACCCAAGAGCAGCTTGCCGCTAAGCTCTTCGTCACACGCCAGGCCATCAGCCGGTGGGAGCGCGGCGAGGTCACACCGGGCATCGACATGATGAAGCTCATCGCCGCCGTAACCGGAGAACCGCTGTCCCACCTGCTCGAAATGCCTGAGCACTATTGCCAGAGCTGCGGCATGATACTCACGCCCGACGACTGCGGCACCGATGCCACGGGCACCGCGACCGATCATTACTGCAAGTGGTGCTACGACCACGGCAAGTACACCTATGACACCACCATGGAGGCAATGATTGAGGATTGTGCCCCGCGCCTGGCACAAAACACCGGCATGTCGCTCGACGAAGCCGTCTCGCTCATGGGCGCCGTCCTGCCGCAACTGGAGCGCTGGCGCACCATGCAGGAAAACGAGGCGCGCTACGGTGCCGAGGCGCGGGCGCGCTACGGCGATGAGGCTATCGATGCAGCAAACGAAGCGTTGCTGGACATGGACCCCGAGACATGGAACGACATGAAGGAACTTGAACGCGCTATTCTGGGCCAGCTCTCAATTGCCATGGGCATTGGCGACCCAGAGAGCAACGAGGCTCGTAAGCTTGTCGCGATGCATCGTCGCTGGATTACTCTCAACTGGGGATGCGAGCCCCAAGACGAGGCGTACCTGGGCCTCGCCCACGGTTATCTTGCCGACCAGCGCTTTGTTGACTACTACGACAAGCCCTGCGCCACCGGAGCCACGGCGTTTCTGGTCCAGGCCATCGAGTCTTCGTTGACGCGCGCATAGACCGCGGCGGCTTTGGGTATTTCAATCAAAACCTCAACCGATTGGAGACCTATGGCTACTAATCACGAGCTCGCGCTGTACGTTATGACCGGCTGCCCGTATTGCTTAAAGGTCAAGCACTTTTTGGCCGATAACGGCGTGACCATTCCCGAGCGCAATATCTCGACCGATTCCGATGCCGAACAGACACTCATCGCCGTCGGCGGAAAACGCCAGGTTCCCTGCCTGTTCATCGACGGCAAACCACTCTACGAATCGAGCGACATCATCGCGTGGGTGCAGGAAAACCTGCTCTAGTACGCACGCTCTGTCCGTCCAGGGCCCCAACCCATACGACCCAAACATGTACACCAGCATCCAAAGTCGACATTTTTCGACATCTTTGGATG
>CALINZ010000247.1 GCA_938045085.1 uncultured Collinsella sp.
TGAATACCCTGGTAGAAGTTAATCTGTATATCGTCTTCGACAGCGCAGACACGGCACTTGTTGGCTGCGATCTTGCCGGCGACCCAGTCGGGAATGGTACCCTCGTCCATGTCGTAGACCCAAGGGCTGCCGGCGGGCGTGTTCTCCTCAAAGCTGTTGAGGTAGCGCGAGTCGGTGTGGAACAGGCACTGGTCGACCGTAATAAACGCAGCGTGCGGGAACTCGAAGGTGTAGTCGAAGACGCCCTTCACGCCCGTAAGCCAACGAAGGTTGGCCTCGTCGCGCACCACGATGGCGTCGTAGCCACGCTCGGCCATCAGGGCACGGACACGCTCGATACGACCGGCAGGACCGGCAGCAAACTCAGACATGCAGATTCCTTTCTTGTTGTCTCTATATAGACGGGACGGGTCTCAAACGAACGACGGAATCGCATGCGATCCGCAACCGATTGAAAACCCGCCCCTCAACATGATACGAAAGACAATGGATGTCAATAAATCTTAGAGAAGTTCTTTGCGTGAAGCCAAGTAGGCGTGAGTATGGCGCTCAAGAACCTCGTCCTCAACGCTCGTTAGACGAATGGCGCCGAGTGCCGCGGGCAGCGGCAACATGCTGCGGTTCGAGCGAGCGAACTGCTGCTTGCGGAACTCCTCGATATATACGGCAGGCTCCAGATCGAAGGCAAGTTCCTCGATACCAAAGTCCTCCAGGCAGTCATCGACCTCAAAGACGTAATCGATATCGAAGTCGCAGGCATCATGTGCTAGGCGCGCCTCAAAGCGCATGCCCTCGGATAACAGCTGATAGGCAGGAACCTGCGAAGCAGCATCGCCCAAGCAAGCGCGCAGAGTACGCTCCCCCGTCTTGCCAAAATCGAGCGCATGGCGGGCGCTCGGGTTCGTGGCCATCAGTACGTCCTTACGGGCAGTCTGAGACCATTGAACTGCATTGACGAGCGCGACCTCCTCGCCCGCGAGAATCTCAGGAACGGTCTCAGTAAACTGATTCCAGCGGGACTTGCTGCTCGAAAGCATGCTACCAACAAGTACCACATAGCCGAGCTTGAGGTACTCGGGGTCCGCCTCGCGAACAAGGTCGAGGTCACACACGACCAAGCCCGGTTCGGGACGGAACGCGATAGCGGGAAGCGCATTCGACGACGAGGCGACGAGCGGCTTCATGGTCGTCGCGACCGTGAGCATGGCGTCGAAGGTCGTCGGCAGCAACGCGCACTCGGTGCGGCCGCACCACTGATTGGCACACCAGCTAACAATCGAGCAGGTTGCGGCATCGCCAACGGCGACAACCAGATCGTCACAGGTAATGCCATTGGCAGTCAGGGCGCCAAAGATAGCATCGGCATCAGCAAGCGTGGCACCAGCAGGCGAAACCTCGAGGGGAAGCTGTGACATGACAAAACCGGCGTCGACCAGCGCATGCTCGACGACCTCACCAAAACGCTCGGATGTGGCGTCGTTCCAAACCACCATCGCGCGCTTAGGCTTGCCCACAGTCGAGGCAAACATGCGCGACAGTTCCTCAAATGCGCCAAGACCGACGCGAACATCGACACTGCGGTTTTGGAAATTGATGAGTTGACGGCGAATCATAGCAATCCACGCTCCAAAAGCATCTCGGCACAAAGGTAAGAAACGTCCTCGAAGGACTTGTTGCGAATATCAAGGGTAATATCGGCGGCCTGGCGATACAGCGGACGGCGATGCTCAAACAGGCGCGCAGCATGCTCGGGCGAACGGAAATCGGGGCGCGTGTCGGACCGACGAATCTGGCGAATCGAATCCTCGAAGTCACCCTCGAGGTACACGCACGTACCCATTTCGTGCATCAGCTCAATATTCACCGGCGTCTCGACAATGCCGCCCCCGCACGAAACCAACAGGCTGCGCTCACTTTGGAGCGAACGGAGCGCCGAGGTCTCGAGCTCGCGAAAACGATCCTCGCCCTCGGTCTGAAAAATCTCGGTTACCGACTTGCCGCAACGGCGCACGACCAGGCGATCGGTATCGATAAAACGCCGCTTGAACATAGTGCCGACGTTGCGCGCGAGCGTCGATTTGCCCGCGCCCAAAAAGCCGATAAAGAAGATATGGTCGCAGCCGTGTTTGGTGTGCTGGGACATAGCGAGACCTATTCCTCGCAGGGAAGGTCGCGAAGGGCCCGGCGCTCAAAGATACGGAAGATCTGCGTATACCACAGGTCCTGCGTCGCCTGCGGCTTTACCAGGATGGTATCGACGCCGGCGAAGTTGCCGCTCCACACGTCCGTGTAGAGCTGATCACCGATCAGCACCGCCTCGTCGGCCGTGGCGCCGAGGCGCTTAAGACCCGCCTTGAGGGCAAACGGCGCCGGCTTCATGGCGTGGCTGATGGCCTCGAGTCCCAGCTCGCGTGCAGAGCTCATGACCTGGTCGCGATGCCAGTTGTTGGACACCATGCACAGCTTAAAGCCTTTGGCGCGGGCGGCATCGAGCCAAGCGGAAACCGCGGCGGGAACCTGCTCGGTGTCGCGCGGCACCAAGGTGTTATCGCGATCGAGCAGAATGGCGCGTTTGCCGTCGGCCCACAGGGTATTAAGGTCGATGCGATCGACCGAGGCAACGTAACGTTTGGGGCTAAAAATCCTCATGCTAATTCCAAGACTGTTGATGCTCTTCGTAGGTTTGCGAGAAGTACTCCTCGTCCTGCGTAATGTAGAAATACAGGTCATCGGAGTCGGTCGGCTCAAGCGTGGCCTTGAGTGCCTCGAGCGACGGAGAGCAGATGGGCGTGGGTGGCAGACCCTCATGCTTATAGGTGTTATACGGACTATCGCTCTGCAGGTCGTCGGCGGTAACCTCGCCACCGGTGACATACATCATAGTCGCATCGCTATTGAGATAGCGCAGACCGTCGAGCTTGCCGGCAAGGCGGTTGTAGAAAACCGAGGCCACATGCGCACGTTGATCGGCGTTGAGGCCCTCGCGCTCAACGATAGAGGCCAAGTTGACGATGTCGTAGTCGGACATCTCCACACCGTAGCGTTCCTTGATCTTGGCTTCGCAGCTCGCAAAGTCAAGCGACTTGTACTCGGTCTTAAACTGATCGAGCATAGCGCGAATCACGTCATCGGCCGTCGGCGAATCGCCCAGCGAATAGGTCTTGGGGAACAAGAAACCCTCGAGCGAATCGTTGGCGGCGCCCTTAAGGAAGCTATAGTCGTCCACGTAGTTGGAGGCCTTGGCCTGGTTGAGGAAGTCTTCCTTAGAGATGCTGTCGTAGGCCTGGGCCACACGGTCGGCGACTTGATCGACCGTCAGGCCCTCAGGGATAGTCAGCGTATTGGAGCCCGCGTTGGGGCCTTCCATGAGCTGCTGAACAACCTTGGTCGCATCCATGAGTGTGGTGAACGAATAATCACCAGGCTTGAGCGACATATCGGCGTTGAGCTTTTTCACCGCCGCATAGTAATCCTTGGGATTTTCTACGATATGGTTCTCGGAGAGAATCGAAGCGATGCTGTCACCCGAGGCACCATCGGGAATCGTGATAGTAACCTGCTGGCCTGCAACGACTTTCGCACCCTCACCGCCAAAGAAGCCCTTGACGGCTGGCACGACAAAGAAAACGATCGCGACAAGCGCAAGCACGGCAACAACGCCACCGATAATCATAGGCACCGGGGAGCTTTTCTTTTGAGCACCGCGACGAGCATGCGTGTTGTAGCTCGAGCGGGTCGCCGGAGCAACGCCATGCGAACCACGAGCGTGATGCGAATGCGATTGGGGGGCCTGCGTTCGCTGGGTAGGTGCCTGCTGCTTAAAGCGGGTGCCGCCTGCAGGCTGGGCCGTACGAGCAGTGGGCTGCTGAACCGCGTGAGAAGCCGAATGCTGAACCGAACGAGCAGAAGGCTGCTGACCCGTCCGTTGAACAGGTTGGGCCGAACGAGAGAAGGACTGCGCCGGGCGCGCGGCAGGCTGAGCTGCGCGCTGCGTCGGCTGTGTCGGACGCTGGCCAGGCTGGGCAGGGCGCGACGCCGGCTGCTGTGTACGATTCGGCTGGCGCGGATCGGAAGCACTAGGCATGCGAAACCTCCTCGTTTTTACGATCGAGCCACGTCTGCAAAAACAGGCTGGCGGCAATCATGTCGATCTTGCCCCTCATCTGCTTTTCGTTGAGTCCCTGCTCGCGCAGGATACGCTTGGCCTCTTGCGAGGACAGACGCTCGTCCTCAAACTCCAACGGAAGATCGAGCTCGTCGGCAATCTTTTGCGCCACAGCGGCAACGCGCTCGGCCTGAGGGCCGGGCTCACCGGCCATGGTCAGGGGACGTCCGCTTACCAGGATGTCGGGCTCATAGTCCTCAACCAGGTAGCGGAACGTCTTGGCCATACCGGTGACCTCGGCAGCCGGAAGCACCTTGACAGGCATCGCCATCTTGCCATCACGGCTCGAGACGGCGATGCCAATCCTGGTCTCCCCTATGTCCAGCGCGAGCGCAACCACAGTGACTTCTTAGATTCTTAGGCGCCGAGCGCGGTCTTAGCGGCCGCGAGGGCATCGGCGATGCCGGCAGCATTCTTGCCACCGGCCTGGGCCATGTTGGGACGACCGCCACCGCGACCGTTGACCAGACCCGCGATCTGCTTGATCACGTTACCGGCGTGGAAACCGGCCTTGACGGCGTCATCGGAGCCGGCAGCGAGCAGGGCCGGAGTGCCCTTCTCAGTCACGCTGGCGACGACACAAGCGACAGGGCCGGCGACCTTCTGATGCACGGTATCCCATACGTTGCGCAGGTCGGCAGCCTCAAGGCCCTGGAGCTCAGCGACAACGAGCTTATAGCCGTCGAGCTCGACGGCGCCCTCGATGGCGCTGGAGATGGCGTCGGAGGAGCCACCGGTCAGAGCCTTTTTGAGCTTATTGGACGTCTCGCGCAGCTCGGCCTGCAGGTTCTCCACACGAGCGGGAACCTCATCCACGCGGCACTTGAGCGCAGCGGCGGCGGCGTCAACGAGTGCCAGGCGGTCGGCCATATAGTCGAGGGCACCCTTAGAGGTCACGGCCTCGATACGGCGGACATTGGAGCCCGTGGAGGACTCGGAAATGATCTTGAACAGGCCGATCTCGGCGGTGTTGGCAGCGTGTGTGCCACCACAGAGCTCGCGGGAGAACGGCTGGTCCTCAGCGCCACGGAGACAACGCGGACGACGTCGCCATACTTCTCGCCAAACAGGGCGACAGCGCCGGCAGCCTTAGCCTCGTCGATGCCCATGACACGGGTCACGACCGGCTTGGAAGCGAAGATCTGCTGGTTGACCAGGTCCTCGACAGCCTTGAGCTGCTCGGAGGACAGGGCCTCGAAGTGCGTAAAGTCAAAGCGAAGGTGCTCGGGCGTCACCAGCGAGCCGGCCTGGGAGACGTGCTCGCCCAGGACCTGCTTAAGGGCGGCGTCGAGCAGGTGCGTGGCGGTGTGGTTGCGGCGCAGGAAGCCACGGCGCTCGGCGTCGAGCGCGGCGGTAACAGCGGCACCGACAGTCAGCGTGCCATCGGCAACGTGCGCGACGTGGGCATACAGGCCGTTGTGGTTCTTGGTGTCGGCAACGGTCAGAACAACGCCCTCGGCGGAAAGCTTGCCGGCATCACCCTGCTGACCACCCATCTCGGCATAGAACGGGGTGCGGTCGAGCACAACCTCGACGTCCTCGCCGGCGGCAGCGGACTCGACGGACTCGCCGTTGCGCACGATGGCGACAACCTTGGCGCCCTCGATCACATCGTTGTCATAGCCGTCGAACTCGGTCGCGGCGACCTTGTCGGAAAGCTCGACCCACACGTCGTTGAAGCTGCCCCAGGCGTCGCCCTTGGCATTGGCGCGGGCGCGGGCCTTCTGGTCCTCCATGCAGGCAGTGAAGCCGTCCATATCGACGTCGTGACCAGCGGTGCCGGCGATCTCGACGGTCAGATCGATGGGGAAACCAAAGGTGTCGTGCAGCTTAAAGGCGACATCGCCCGGAAGCACGGCGCCCTCGGAAAGCGCTGCCAGAGCCTCGTCCAGATAGACGCGGCCGTTGTCGAGCGTCGTGGAGAAGCGCTCCTCCTCGGAGGCGACGATACCCTTGACGAGGGCGACGTTCTTGAGCAGCTCGGGATAAGCCTCTCCCATCTGAGCATTGACCTCGTCGATGAACTTGGTCAGGAAGGCACCCTCGATGCCCAGCAGGCGACCGTGGAACACGGCACGGCGGAGCAGACGGCGAAGGACGTACTCGCGACCCTCGTTACCGGGCAGGATGCCGTCCGAGATCATAAAGTCGACGGCACGGGAGTGATCGGCGATGATGCGCAGGGAGCGGCTGGCGCCGGAGTAATCGTCGGCGTCATAGGTCTTGCCGCTAATCTCCTCACCGAGCTTGATGAGGTGCTGCATCAGATCGCCGTCGTAGTTAGCAGTCTTGTGCTGCATGATAGCGGCCATGCGCTCCAGACCCATGCCCGTATCGAGGTTGCGGTGCGGCAGCTCCGGCATGGAGCCGTCCTCCTGGCGGTCGTACTGGGTAAAGACGAGGTTCCAGAACTCCAAGAAGCGGTCGCAGTCGCAGCCGGGCTTGCAGTCGGGGCTGCCGCAACCGACCTCCTCGCCCATGTCAAAGTAGATCTCGGAGCACGGACCGCAGGGGCCGGTGGGGCCAGCGGCCCAGAAGTTGTCGTCCTCGCCCAGACGCGAGATGTGATCCTCGGCAACGCCCAGGGAGCGCCACACGTCATGGGTCTCGTCGTCCTCGGTAAAGACGGTGAAGTACAGGCGGTCGAGCGGCAGCTTGAACTCCTTGGTGATGAGCTCAAAAGCCCAAGCGCAGGCCTGCTCCTTGGAGACGCCGCCAAAAGAGAAATCGCCGAGCATCTCGAAGAACGACAGGTGACGGCCGTCCTCGCCGATGCAATCGATGTCGTTGGTGCGGACGCACTTCTGGCAGGAGATCGCGCCGATCTCCTTCATGGTCGTGAACACGTT
>CALINZ010000248.1 GCA_938045085.1 uncultured Collinsella sp.
TCCGGCTCGTGCGGAATCTACGAAAACCTTGCGCCCGGCCTTCGGCGGCGCGGCCTGCGGTGACTTTGGGGCAGACCGGGTTTTCGTTGGCTGACGCCCCCACTCATAATGCTTGGGTCGGTGGGCTGATGTGTTGCGTCCCTGATGGCTACAGGGTTGAAATGAAGGTGGACAGGCGATTTAGGCCTTCGTCCAGATCTTTGTCGGAGACGCAGTAGCTGAGGCGGATGTGGCCTTCGGTGCCGAAACAGTCGCCTGGGACTAGGGCTACGTTTGCCTCTTTGATGGCTTTGATGCAGAAGTCTTCGCTTGTTAGGCCATGCTGTTTGATGCTGGGGAAGACGTAGAAGGCGCCTGCCGGTTCCACTACGTCGAGGCCCATGGCGTCTAAGGCTGCGAGCACGCGTTCGCGGCGGGCTCGGTAGACATTGAGCATGGGGGTTGGGTCGACGGTCAGGGCTCGGGATGCGGCGTCCATCTCAAAGGAGACGGCACTCGATACTAAGTATTGGTGAGCTTTTGCGATCTCGGCGATGACGGGGGCTGCCGCTGCGAGCCAGCCCAAACGCCAACCGGTCATGGCCCAGGGCTTAGAGAAGCTCTCGATGACGACCGTCTGCTCGCGCAGCTCCGGGTGTCGCTGGGCGAAGCGCTCGTAGCCGTCCACATAGACGAGTCGGTTGTATACGTCGTCGCAGACTACGTAGATGCCCGCCTGCTCCGCTACGTGTGCCACGGCGTCGAGCGATGCCGCGTTGAGAATGCAGCCCGTAGGATTGTTGGGCGTGCAGATGACGATGGCCTTAGTCGCCGGCGTCACGCAGGCACGAAGCGCCTCCTCATCGATCTGGAATTGCGCAGGCTCCGTATCCAAAAAGACCGCTTTGGCGTGATTGGCCACGACGATGCTCTCGTACAGGCCAAAGGCCGGCGTGGGGATAATGACCTCGTCGCCGGGGTTGAGCATAGCCATGGATGTTGCCGACAGGGCCTCGGTCGCGCCGTCGGTCAGGATGACCTCGTCGGCCGAAAACATAAGGCCCGCGTCCCCCATGTAAGCAGACAACGCCTCACGCAGGGCGGGGCGACCATTGTTGGGCGGATAGTGCGTGTCGCCGCGACCCAGCGCGGCGGTCACCTCGGCGCTAATCATATCGGGCGTGGAAAAATCGGGCTCGCCAAGCGCAAGCGCGATGCACCCCGGGTGCTGGGCGGCGAGCGCGTTGATCCGACGGATGCCGGAGGGCTTGAGCGTGGCAAGCGAGGTATTCATGGGCAGACGCATGGCGTTCCTTTCGTAAGGGTTGCACTAGGATAGCGCGGCGGGGCGCCGCCAGACGGTGTAACCTAAACGGAAACCAACCGGAAAGGAGGCGGCATGGAGGTGAGCGCGCGCGGCGATGTACCAAAAACGCTGCAAACCATTGCGTATATCAGTATTCCTAAAAGCGCCGACCTTGAGTTTTTGCTCTGGGACCTGCAGGATGCCATCGCCGCCTATGCACAGCTTTCCGGCACCGCGCTCCCCCGCCCGGTCGATTTGGAGGCGGATGACACCGGTGCAGTCGATGGCATGGTGCTCGCTGTTGATGATGCATTTGACGATGAGGCGATGATCGCTGTCGAGCAGATACTCGATCGCCTTGGGAATACAGAGACACGCGTCTATATCGTCGTCCAGGCCCTGTCCAAAAACAACAAGCAGGCGGACGAAGTCCTCGACCGCCTGTACCGGGCATGTATTCTACGTAACCTGCCATGGTGCGACGGCGTTGTCATCTGTGCCAGCAGCGGCATTGCAGCGCTTCGCCACTCCCCGCGCATGGGCCTCTTGCGACGGCCATTTTCGGAAGCGATGGATAAGCTCGTGGGCGCCGTGCGCATGGGCTGCTCCATTGAGCATGCGCAGCTGCTTGGCGGTGGCAATGCCGGTAGCGTCGATGCCGACGGTATGGTGCGCGCCAAGCCCACCGTGCCCGCACCGATCTGGCATGCCATCATGAAACGCCTCGGCACCCGCGCCCAATCAGATATCTAAATTACAGAGCACCCCAGTCAACTGCCTCGCGCCAGCGCTCAGCAAGACGCTCCAGGCGCCAAGCCGCGTTAGCGGGACTAGTTGACGGCAATACGACAGCGGGCAGGCCTGTCCGCTCCTGTAGATAGCGCTTATAGAGACGCCCCGCCGTACCTCCGTTACACACCACCAGCTCAATAGGCGCGTTGCCCGTAATGCGCTCGATATGTGCCGGCACAACGTTTTTAATGCTGGCGTCACTCGAACCCTTGATGTCGCAGCTCTCGATCACATCCCACAGGGCCACGCCACCGTTCAGCAGCATGGAGCGCTTGGCGGCAATCGAGGCGTCGAGCGTCGCAGGCTCGCTGCCTGCCAAAGGGTCGCCCTCGTTGGGCGGCACGGGCACACCGAGACACGCGGCCATCACGCGCCAAAAGCGATTCTGAGGGTTGCCGTAATAAAAGGCATTGGCGCGCGAAAGCACCGAGGGAAACGACCCCAGCACCAAAACACGCGAGCGCTGGTCAAACACGGGCTCAAACCCATGCTCAATATGTTGATAGCCCTCGTCAGATACTGCCATGGCCTAGGCCCTCAGCAGATAACGCACCTCGTAGGGCGCAAGCTCAAGCGCGCCCGTCAGCTCGACCGTGGGTGCATCGTCGGCAAGCAGGTCGACAAAGGAGCCGTTGAGTTCGCCGGCGGTGAAGGTATACCTCTCGTTCACGGCATTGACCGCCACGAGTACCGTCGCGTCGTCGCAGGCGCGCTCGAACAGCAGCTGCTTGTTCTGGATCACCACGTTGCGGTACGCGCCATAGTTGAGGGCACGGGCCGCCGCGTCGTCGGCCAAGCGCAGGTGCGTGAGCTGCGTGATGAACGCCGTCAGCTCGTTGGGCACAGGCTCATCGAGCGCAGGGCGCAGCGCCCAGTCGCCATCGGGGCCGCCCTTTTCGCCGGCAATTCCCCACTCGCTGCCGTAGTAGACGCACGGGATGCCCGGCATGCCAAAGAGCATGCCATAGGCGGGACGCAGGCACGACTTGTCGGTGAGGATGCTTGCCAGGCGCGGCACGTCGTGGTTGTCGACAAACGACAGCAGGTGCTTGCCACGGTAGATGCACCACGGATCGCCGCCAAACTGGCGGTGCAGCGAGTGCGCAATCTCGAACATGTTAACCGAGTTAAAGCTGGAGTACAGGCCCTTGTAACACTCGTAGTTGGTGCAGGAGTCGAGCATCTCGTCGTTGACGATCTGGTTGTAGTCGCCGTGGAGTGTCTCGCCGATCAGCACAAAGCCGGGCTTGAGCTCACGGGTAAAGGCGTGCAGGCGGCGCATAAAGTCGCGGTCGAGCATATAGGCAACGTCCAGACGCAGGCCGTCGACGCCAAAGACGTCGGCCCAACGGCGCACGGACTCGAGCAGGTAATCGACCACGGCGGGATTTTGCAGGTTGAGCTTCACAAGCTCAAAATGGCCTTCCCAGCCCTCGTACCAAAAGCCGTCGCCATAGCAGGAGTCGCCGTCAAAGCTAATGTGGAACCAGTCCTTATAGGGCGAGTCCCACTTGCGCTCCTGCACATCGCGGAAGGCCCAAAAGCCGCGACCGACGTGGTTGAAGACGGCGTCGAGTACCACGCGGATGCCGTGGGCATGCAGTGTCTCGCACACGGCGGCAAAGTCGGCATCCCCACCCAGGCGTCGATCGATATGGCGTAGGCTACGCGTATCGTAGCCATGGCTATCGGACTCGAGCGGCGGGTTAATGAGCACAGCGCCAACGCCGAGTTCCTGCAGGTAGTCGGCCCATTGGGCAATCTTCATGATGGGCGCATCGGGGTTTGGCGCGGCGTTGGCAGCCTGGGCGAGCTCATCCTCGGCAACGGGCGCGGCGTTTTCGCGCGGAGCTCCACAAAAGCCCAGCGGATAGATTTGATAGAACGTCGTCTCGTATGCCCACATAACAGCCTCCCGGTAAGCTCAACACAACGACATCCATTGTATGCCCAGCTTGTATCCTCTCCCCCAAAATAAGTTGCGGTGGAATAGTTCCTGCCTGGGCCTTCAGAGGCCTTAAACAGGAACTATTCCACCGCAACTGATGAGGGGATGTGGCTAGGCGACGGGCTTGGCGCGACGGATGGCTGGGAACAGTACGGCGATGGCGAGGATCTTGCCAAATAAATGGTACTGCTGAGATGCCGCCGAGCGAATAGAGGGGTGTCCGCACGGGCGGCTACCCTATGATAAAGGCGGCATATTCCCGCACCTGATCTACTAAAGGTAGTTGAACGATGGCAGACATTAAAATCAAGATCGTCAGCAATCCATATCAAGAAATTGTCCGGTTCTTCCGATGGGATAACGGCTGGCAAGAAATAACAACCTCCACAAATCCCAACAGCGCGCTCCTTAGCACGAAAATCGTTAACGGATTCTTCCCCTTTAAGGCCGAAGAGATCATCGACATCCTCGCCAAAGAGTTCGGCGGCGGCGACAAAATCGAATTGCATTTTGAAGGAGCAGACGACGAATGGCAGGAGTTGCTCGCCATCCGATCTTGCACCGAAGGGCCACATGCCAACACATACGAGGTCATACGAGACGAGCGCTATCTATCAAACGCCCGTGACGTCTTGCCAGAGATTGTCGAAGTCTTCAGAGAAATCCAGGGGCTTGTAGACGAAGCAGTCTCCGAGCGAACAAAAGTCTCTGAGCAAATTAGGAAGTTCACCGATGTCTCGAGCGACATCATCCCGCTTTGTGTGCTCGGCAGCTATAGCGCAGGCAAATCAACGCTCATCAACGCCCTCATCGGCATGGAGATCCTTCCCAGCGGCGACGAGCCTGTAACGGCCCGCATATTTCAAATCAAACGTTCAAAAGACCGAGACCGCGCAATGGTTCAATTCTCCTGTGGCAACAGGCGATTCTTGCTACGTTTTGATCTTGATGGCCTCATGGAAAACAAAGAGCTTATGGGGGAGCCCCTATACGACAAGATCGCGGCCAAAGTCGGCGGCTCCATGCCCGGCATGGCCTCCCACATGAACAGTGCCCTTAAGGTTCTTAACTCATACCATGCCGATGAAGACAACCGGACCATCTCCGATCTGATCAGAATCGAAGTGCCCTTTAGCGATACCGATCCATGGCCTCACGACAGGGAGTTTGTCATCTTTGACACCCCGGGCTCAAACTCCGCCTCCAACGCCGATCACGCTCGAGTGCTCAAACAGGCAATGGAGGGCCTCTCGAATGGCCTTCCCATTTTCGTTGCGGAGTACAACTCGCTCGATACGAAGGACAACAAGAACCTCTCCAACGAAATAGAGCAGATTCCCGCAATCGATGAACGCTTCGCCATGATCGTAGTCAACAAAGCAGATTCCGCCGACCTTCCCAAAGGAGGATTCGACGATGAAGCCGTCTCGCAAATCATGCGTTGGTCCATTCCGGCCAGCCTTTACGGGCAAGGTATCTACTTTGTTTCTTCCATCCTCGGCCTAGGCTCAAAGAACTCCAGCGAGTTTATAAGCGACAACTATGCCGAAAAATTCGAAGACCAGCAGCGTAAATACACCGATCCGACAAGCCGCTTCTACAAAACGCTCTATCGCTACGACATCCTTCCGGGACAGATCTCGCGCAGAACCAACCGCGAATCCGAGGCTTGCAAGGACCTCCTTCTTGCCAACAGTGGACTCTTTTGTATCGAAAATGAAATACGGCTGTTTGCCGAGCGATACTCTGCCTACAACAAATGCAGCAGGTCGGAATCACTTCTACAAGAAATTGTCAGCATAACCGAAGAAGAGATTGCCGTTAAGAAAACCGACCTCGAACAAAAGAAAGCACAGCGAGAAGCCGAGCTCGAAGAGGATAAGCGCAATCTCATCAACCAGCTCGAAGACTGCAGAGAGCATGCACGGCTGGACTCCTCGGCCAGCTATGCCGGCACCATCGACAGGAACGTTTCCGCCGAGCAGTGGAAAACCAACCTTGACACGCTTCAGGCGCGTCAAGGCGCCATTACCGAAGACAAGCGAGAGCGCCTCGAATACTCAAAGCGGTCGAACGCAGCCGCGCAAGCGTTTGACTCAATCGCCCCTAACTTTTTCAATAGGCTCGGCGAATCGATAAAAGGAAGCCCAGCCAACACGCAAAAGGACGTCGATTCCCAGCCAACATTTGGGTTAGCGGAGGTTGGCAAAGGCCTTTGCGATGACATCACCGATGCGCTCCAAAAAAGATCCGACGCAAAGGCTGCCGAAAGAACAGCCGACAAAGATGCCGCCGACCAACTCTTTAACGAGGTCATCAATCACTATGACGAATGTACCGAGCAAATAGCTCAGACCATCGACGAGCTGTCGCAAAGCTATTGGAAGGATTG
This sequence comes from uncultured Collinsella sp., assembly GCA_938045085.1. GTDB lineage: Bacteria > Actinomycetota > Coriobacteriia > Coriobacteriales > Coriobacteriaceae > Collinsella. Next base: position 6,418 of record CALINZ010000248.1, read on the forward strand.
TGCGGAGCATAGCCGCGATGCCCTCTATCGCATCGCCACCAGCAGCGACAATCCTCTTTCCGAAGAGAAGCGCCAAGAGGTCGGCGATATCATTCTTAAATATCATGGCCTCGCGCTCGATAAGACAAAGGGCCCCATTTTCAGCAAGGCAGACTTTACCGAACTGAAGCTCATGGACCGTGTCATCTTTAAATCTGACAAGCTTTTGCTTAGGAAAGTCGAAGACAAATTCAACCGCGAAATCTCACGGTGTTTCTGCGAAGCACGCGCCGAAATAGAGCGCGAGCATACCTACGGCTTTACCGAATGGCTCAACGAGCTGCTCGGCCAAATTACGAGCAATATCACCGACTACAACCCGGTGCTCCATGGCCATGTCGAAGACATCAACAGGCAAACCGCGGAGATCAACGCTCTCGAGGCAAAACTCGAGACGCTCAATAATCGAAAAGAGTACATTGCGCGCGTCATTAATTGGAAGGAATAGGCTGATCGCATGGGCATCAAAAACGCGATTATGCGCGCTGCCGATAAAGCCGGCAACGCGGTCGCAACCGTCTCGGTACTCAGCAGCTGCCAACTCGATGAGGTCAACAAAAAGCGAACAGCATACTTGTCAGAAAAGCCGAATCCGGCAGACGAGCAAGCTGTCGAGCTCACCAATCGACTCTTGGCAACTGCCGCCGTTGAGCTTCACAACGCCTATCTGCCGCAGCTGCGAAATGCATACGCGCCGATTGACCCCTCTATCGAATACCCCACGGGCTTTAACGCCGACAACAACATCCGCTTCATGAATATCACGAAGTGGATCGTCGACCCCAACGAAGACAGTCTTGAGAAGCTTGTAAATGTGTACGACGTTCTTTCTGACGAAGACTGCAACATTGCGCTGGTTTTTAATCGAACCAGCGCAAGCACCGAGGTATTCCTTGCAGCCGTCAATAGTGACAATGCCCGTGACAACATCGACGCCGATAATTTTTCCCGGCGCATGTCGGATGCCCTAAGGGGTAACTTCCCCGGTTCCGAAACGGGACCCGCCAACCGCGGCCCCATTCCGTGTCTAGACAATCGACGCTCGTCTTCGGTTGCCGCCGTTTCGAATATTCCGGCCGAAAAGAACGAGAAGTTCGTCACGCAAACCATTGAGAAAGTTCTTGACGGCATTGTGCCTGGCAGGCCGAGCGAAGACTACACTATCGTGCTGCTCGCAACCCCGATTCACGATATCGAATCGCGTAAACTCCGCCTCGCCGAGCTCCACACACTGCTGACGCCCTATGCCACATGGACGACCAACTACACATATCACCAGAACGACTCCATCGGATCGTCCGCGACGATTGGCATCAATGCGGGTGTGAGCGCCGGCAGACAGGTGGGAAACAATCAGGCGGTAGCGCAAAACTACAACGAGACAGACTCGACAAACGGGTCGGTCTCGGAATCGAGCAACGAGAGCGTAACCGACTCGTCCACATCGACCGAAAGCATCACGGATACGGTCACCGACGGCAGGAATGAGTCCTCGAGCGGAGGCGTTGACTTAGGCGTATCCGCAAGTCACACGGAGGGTTCGTTGCACTCCACGTCCACGGCAAAAGGCATGAGCTCATCTACCGGCAAAGCCATATCCAACTCGCTCGGCAAAGCCGTCACCAGCGGTGTTGGCAAGGCCGTCTCTAAGGGAGCCTCCGTGACTTCCGGTGTTTCTCAAGCCGTAAATCTCGGCGCCAACTTTGGCGGATCGTTCGCACGCTCAAGCACGGTCACCGCTACCATCGGTACCGACGAAGGCATCACACAGACGTTCAAGAATTACTCCATCCAACACGCGCTCGAAATACTCGAGTTGCAAATGAAGCGCTACGACCTTGCCTCGGCACTCGGCATGTGGGACTTTTGCGCCTACGTGCTATCAGAAGACCACAACGTCGCGAACAACGTTGCCCACACCTACCTCGCCCTCACCCAGGGCAAAGAGTCCTATATGTCTCAGGCTGCGGTAAACCTCTGGCGTGGAGACCTCGGAGAGCAAAGCGCCGACGCTGCGGCAATCTGTTCCTACCTTCGCGATCTACGCCATCCTGTTTTTGCCCTCTCCCCCGCCCTGCTCGATCAACATCCGAGCTTTTCGGTTTATCCGGCAACGGTCGACGCAACGACCGCCCTTTCGGGCAAGGAGTTGGCCTATTCGCTCAACTTTCCCAAGAAGTCCGTCCCAGGGCTACCCGTCATCGAGTGCGCTTCTTTTGGACGCAATGTCTCAACGCTCGATGGCACGCAGCCCCAACAAGGCCTTTGCATAGGCAAGGTTTTCCATATGCATCGCGAGGAACGCATTAGGACGTTCCTGTCAAAAGACTCGCTCGCCTCGCACACCTTTGTTACGGGCAGCACCGGTGCAGGAAAGACCAATACCGTCTGCCGCATCCTCGATCAGGCGCTCGATCAGCAGGTCAACTTCCTTGTCATTGAACCTGCCAAGGGCGAATACAAGGACGTGTACGGGGGCCGCGAAGACGTAAACGTCTTTGGAACCAATCCAGAATTCGCGCCGCTCCTGCGCATCAATCCTTTTAGCTTCCCGTCCGGCATCCATGTGCTGGAGCACCTCGACCGACTCGTTGAGATCATTAACGTTTGCTGGCCCATGTACGCCGCCATGCCCGCCGTCCTTAAAGACGCTGTCGCCAGGTCATACGAAGACTGTGGATGGGACCTTGCCGCTTCTGATAACCCATATGGAGCCGATCTCTTTCCTTGCTTTGCAGATGTTGCCCGCAACGTCCGCGAGATTCTCGATTCCAGCGAGTACGACGCCGAAAATAAGGGCGCCTACAAGGGTTCGCTGCTCACACGTCTCAACTCGCTCACCAACGGGCTCAACGGTATGATGCTTTCGTCGAACGAAGTCGACGCTACCGTGCTTTTTGACGCCAACACTGTCATCGATCTTTCGCGCATTGGCTCCGCCGAAACAAAATCCCTACTCATGGGTCTTCTTGTACTCAAACTACAAGAATATCGTATGGCCGAGAAAAAGGGCATGAACCAGCCGCTTCGCCATCTGACCGTTCTTGAAGAGGCGCACAACCTGCTTAAGCGATCGTCAAGCGACCAAGGCTCGGAAAGCGGAAACCTTGCCGGCAAGAGCGTCGAGATGATCTCAAATGCCATCGCCGAGATGCGCACATACGGCGAAGGCTTCATCATCGCCGACCAGGCGCCCGGACTTCTCGATATGGCAGCCATTCGCAACACAAATACCAAGATCATCCATCGCCTGCCCGATCTTTCGGACCGCGAGCTTGCCGGTCGCGCCGTCAGCCTCAACGACCAACAGATCGTCGAACTGGCACGCTTGCCTAAGGGCGTTGCGGCCATTTACCAAAACGATTGGGTTGAGCCGGTGCTCTGCAAGATCGCCAAAGCAGAGGATGGCGAGCACTTTACATACAGCCGACCCATCGACGATGTCGCAAGCAACCAGAGCGATGGTGCCCTTGCCGTAGCGCGCATGTTGGCATACGGCATCAGCATTGGAACCGAGGCGGAACTGCATAGCATTCGCGAACGGCTCGATCGCCTCCATATCGGCGCGTCAACAAAGGTCAGTATTCTGCGCACCGCCCAAAACCCGCCCAGCGAACCGCACATGACCAAGCTGGCGCCCATTATGAGTGCGCTGTTCCCCGATGTCGTCAAAACGGTCGAACGTGAGCTCAAGAGCAGCAGTGAAGCCGAGCAATTGACAAGAGCGGCAGAAGCGGCACTCAGGTCCTCCATCGACCGCGATATCGACAGCCGCACCAGGCAGGTCATCATCCAGGGCATCATGACCGATGTCTTGTGTCTGCAAATGCAAGATACCCAAGCATATTCCGATTGGCACAACTGGAACGAGAATAGCGAGGTGAGCTAATGGAGTTCAAGCAAATGAAAGACAGCGTCGCCAAACTGGGCGATAAACTTGGGTTCAATCCCGATAAACTCATTGGCCCCGAATCAAAGGAAACCAAAACAGAAGTTAGCGATAT
>CALINZ010000249.1 GCA_938045085.1 uncultured Collinsella sp.
GCGCCCGCGTGATCCATGTCGGCGCCGACAACTACGTGGCCAAAATTAATAACGAGGCTAAGTACGTCAAAAAGGTCAATTCCGAGATCATGAACGCGCTCAACGCCATCGTGCGCTTTGCGAGCATCATCATGATCCCGCTCGGTTTGGCGTTGTTTGCCTCGAGTGTGAGCGAGCTGTGGGATGCCGCGGGAACCCCGGGCGATAGCGCGCTTTCGTGGTGCTTCTCCGAGCTGTTGGCCGGTCGTGTGCCTTCTTCGGCGCTGCTGTCCACGGTGGGCGCCCTGCTGGGCATGATTCCGCAGGGCCTGGTGCTGCTGACTTCGTCGGTGCTCGCCATCGCCACGGTTCGCCTGGCCCGCCGCAAGGTGCTGGCGCAGCAGCTCTACTGCATCGAGACGCTCGCGCGCGTCGACGTGCTGTGCCTGGACAAGACGGGCACCATCACGTCGGGCCGCATGGAGGTTGAGGGCACGTATCCGCTGCCGGTTGAGGGCGTGAGCCTAGGCGCCGGCTCGGACGAGGCGGCTGTTCCCGTCGATACCACGGTACTCGATTTTGCGCTGGCTAACGTGGCGCGTGCGACTTCGGCCGATGCCAACGAGACCTGCCAGGCGCTGCTCAACTATTACGCCGATCGTCCGGTCGAGGTGTCCGAGCCGCTTTCGGTCATTCCGTTCTCGTCTTCCAAAAAGTGGAGCGGCGCGTCGTTTGCGCAGGGCTCCTATGTGATGGGCGCCGCGCAGTTTGTGCTTTCGGAGCGTGTGTTTTCGCAGGTCGAAAACCGTGTCGCCGAGCTTGCCGATATCTGCCGCGTGCTCGTGGTGGCGCGCGTGGACGGCTTTACGCCTGATGGCGATATGGTGGGCGAGGCCGAGCCCGTGGGCTTTGTGACCATCCGTGACGAGATTCGTACCTCAGCGGCCGAGACCATCGGCTACTTTAACGAGCAGGGCGTGACCCTCAACGTGATTAGTGGCGACGACCCGCGTACGGTGTCGTCGATCGCGCGCGTGGTGGGCGTGCCGGGGGCGGACGCTTATGTGGACGCCACGACGCTCGATACGCCGGCCAAGCTCGATGCCGCAGTGGACCGCTACCATGTCTTTGGTCGTGTGACCCCGCAGCAGAAGCGCGAGCTCGTGCAGGCGCTCAAGCGCCGCGAGCACACCGTGGCCATGACGGGCGACGGCGTCAACGACGTGCTGGCACTTAAGGAGGCCGACTGCTCCGTGGCCATGGCGGCTGGCTCCGATGCCGCGCGTAACGTGGCCGAGATCGTACTTGTCGACAACGACTTTGCCTCGATGCCCGCCGTGGTGGCCGAGGGGCGTCGCTCCATCAACAACATCCAGCGGTCGGCATCGCTGTTTTTGGTCAAGAATATTTTCTCGTTCCTGCTTACCTTTATCGCACTGTTCATCACCATGCCGTATCCGCTGCAGCCGCTGCAGCTTTCGCTGCTGTCGATGGTCACCATCGGCATCCCGTCCTTTATTCTGGCGCTGGAGCCCAACCACGAGATGGTGCACGGCAAATTCATCCAGAATGTTCTGCGCGCGGCCCTGCCCGGCGGTTTGAGCGACCTGCTGCTCATTTTGGGTATCGAAGCCTTTGTGTTCGCATTTGAGCTGCCCATCGGCACCCTGACCACCCTGACAACGCTGCTGCTGCTGGCTGTTGGCATGGCGGTATTGTGGGATGTGTGCAAGCCGTTCACCGTGGCTCATGGTGTGCTGTGGGGCGGTATGCTGATTTTGGCCGGTGCGGCGATCGCGCTGCTGGGCGGGTTCCTCGGCCTGGAACGTCTGGATATGCGCGGTATGCTGGTTTTGATCGTCTTTTTGCTGCTTGTTGTGCAGACGCTGCACAGCATGGAGCGCGGCCTGACCGCCGTTGGCGATGCCGCTGCGCTTGTGTGGAAGCGTCTGCCGCGAAAGAGCAAAGCGGAAGAAAACGACTGAATTTCCGCGCAGGAGCACAATAAATAAAAATGGCATGTACTGCTCACGCACAAGAGTGCAGTACATGCCATTTTTGGTTATCCGGGAAGCAGCTGTGAAGGGGGGCAGTTAAGGCAACACCGCACAATTCCCGCCTTGCGGCTTAAGCACCGCTCCGGCAGCTGCG